>JAOAHJ010000001.1 GCA_026415295.1 Spirochaetota bacterium
AAAATAGCTTCTAATTCTGAATGGGAACAATTAAATTTTGATCCAGAATATGAAAAACAAAGAAACAATAAAAAGAGTTAAAAAATTTGTATTAGATAATCCAGAAGAAAAAGACGAATACGAATTAATATTAAATTCGGAAAATTTAACTATTATTAAAGAACAATTCTCTTATGACAAGTCTGGTAGAGCTATTATAACTATTTGGTATGAAGAAGAAATTAATTAACTTTTTTCTCTAGCTCTTTTATCCTGTCTTCTAATATTTTTATTGAATTTAACAAATGTGAAACAACAGATTCAAAATAATTATATTTTACATAGTCATATTTTACACAATCAGTATAGGAATATTTTACATAGTTTAAATTCATTGTTGAATTATATAAATATTTATTCATTTTTGTTCCAATGTTTTTTTAAAAATATTTAATAAAAATTGTTTTTTATCATCCCATAAAAAATTATTTTTAATATTTTCAATACACTCATTATAAATTATTTTTTCTTCCTTTTGTGATTTCCATTCATTATAATATTTTTCTAATGCTAAAACCATTCCTTCTATATCTACTATAGGCCTAATATGTGCATTGTCATTAGGAAAACTAAATACTGTTTTATTATTTACTAGGGTTCCAGTACCATTAAGTTGTTCTGGAATAGCAGAATTGTTTGGAGCAATACTTGGAGTCCCTGTAGCAGCAGACTCTAATAAACTTAATCCACATCCTTCTCCTAATGAAGTAGTAATATTAACATTTGAAATATTATATATATAATTTAATTCCTCTTCTGGCACCTCTCCATTATAAATATTTTTTCCATTTATTCCAATTATTATTCCATAATCTTCTTCTGTAAATCCATTATTTAATATATGATGCTGCAAACTATTTGTATACCCCATTCCCATTGAAAATTCTTCAGGCATCATGTGTAAATATAAATAAACATCATTTTTAATATTATTATTTATATAAACAACATTATCTAAACTACAATTATTTAAATCACATCTATTTAAATGATTAGGTATTAAATTACCACAACTACATTTTTTATAACCTTTTGTAAATAGATTAAAAATTCTTAATGTCAATGGTATGGCCTTTCTAGGTTGAAATCTATTAACATTAGTTATAATAAATTTATTTTGCCAATTTAATTTTTTTTTATATTCAATAATATTATTTAAATTAAGAGGATAAAAAATATTAGTATCAACTCCATGATATAAAATATTTATTTTTTTATTAAATCCAGGAAAAGCATCTAAAATTATTTTTTTAGCCCATTTAGAATAAGTAATTATTGAATCAGCTAAATCTAAAGCTGGTTTCCATAACTTAGAAAATGGCTGTCCATCTACTGGAAAATAAATAACTATTTTTGAATTAAATTCTAATTTTTTAATATATTTAATAACTTCATTTATATGAAATATATCTTGAAATAAAAATATTATATCTGGTTTTTCTTTATCTATTATTGAAAGAATTCTTTTATATCCAAGTAAATCATTTTCTGCAACACTATAAACAAAGTATTTAGATGTATCATATTTTGTATCTCCTTTATAATTAATACCTAAAATAGATACATCGAAATAATTGTGCATATCATCTAATAAATTTTTAGCCACAACTCCAAAACCAGTTGGAACTAAAAAGTCACACCAAGCAAATAATTTTGGTTTTTTCATAATTCTCCTAAATTTTGAAGTTAAATATATTAAAATTTAATGTAAAAAAAAAGAAAACTACATTGTTCAATGTAGTTTTCTTTTACGTTCGTACTATTTACATAACGGTAATAATGGCTTAAGGCGGGTTGTAACGAGCTGGGACCTTGTCTTCTAGCAGCTGTAGTGCTGCCCCGGTACAATGCATATGTCGATTCCGCAGGTGTGATCGGCTGCCATGGGGTACAGGAGATGTCGCGGCCCTTGCAAAGCTTCTTCCTCCTGGTACTTGTTATGACGAGCCTGAGTCCGGTTCTGTAACCTGGTTTTATGAATTCAGTCCGGTTGGTTCCGGGCCTGGATCCCTCCCGTGGCGCTCGGGTGTCCCTAGCCCAATCCCCATATACCAGCAATTAATGACGTTCACATGACTATGTTATGTAATGTATACTGAGGTGAATTAATTGCTGGTATATTTTGTTACTATATGTACGTAACGCACATATAAATAAAGTCTACGAACGTAGTTCTAGCCCCATTTGATAAATAATTATCTCCAACACTTATTACATATTGTACAAGCTCTATTTGTTTGTATTAATTTAGTGTCACACGGACACTGCTCTCTGTGTTTTCTGGATTTTTCAATTTCAACTTTATTTTTCTTTATATTGAAAAATATGTTAAAATTATATTTCTTTTTTATTTCAGAAAACTCATCAGCAGTTCCTGTATAACTAAATTTTATCTTATTTTTTTTATAATAATCTTTAACATTTTCATAATTATAGATATTATCCTTATCAAAGCTTAACACAATACTTGTTAGATTTGACAAATCTAATAGTATTGGTATATACTCAGTCATCCCTTTCATTGTTAAAGATTTACTTATTATATAAAACGGAAAAATTAATTCTTTTATAAAATAATAATGTGTTGGAATAAAATCTCCCGACCCATATAACCTTATAGATTGGGTTTCTATTTTGGGGTTTCCTTGTTTCTTTTCTAGGGTTTGGAGTTTTAGGTATTCGTTATTGAGGGTATCGGCGAATCGTTTAGGATCTAACAAGGCTTCTTTATAGTTTCTTCTTATTTTTTGTAGATAGCCTGTATATATAGTTTCTGTTTTCTTTACATAACAGTAACTACATATTTGAGGACAAGTTACTGCTCTGTCAAAATCTACAGAAACTATTGTTTTTCTGTTTCTTGTGAAGACCCTAAACATTTGTTATTACTAGGTTTAATTTTAGTAGTTTTTTTACGTGTCTTTTTTTCATCAGTTGATAAAATTTTAGACAGTTCGTAAAAAACTACTGCACCGATTTTTTTAAATACTTTAATCACTACAGGATTCATCTGAATATCTCTCCAAATACAGATATATACATTATGGGTCTGGTGGGGCTAGTGTTAATAAAGATATATAAATAAAAATTTATTTAATTCTTTTTCAAATAATTCTAATAATTTTTTTATTTTATTTTCTTTTATAGTATTAATATATAATTCTATTCTTATATAGTTTAAATAAATTCTAAAATTTAATATTGAGTTTACTTTTACTAAATTTTTTCTTTGTTGTTTATTTATTTTTATTTTTACATAAATTATATATCTTAATCTATTCCTATCTTTTTTAATTTCAAAATACCAATTATAAGAATCTAAATTAATTTTTGAACTATTATTAAAAATTTGTTTTTCTATTAATTTAACATAAGGAAGTTGTACTCTTAAACAATCTAAATTATTAATTAATCTAGACTGTTCTATTGTTCTTTTAATAATATCTGTTGTAGCTTCATATTTAACTGATTCCCCCTCTTCGGATTTAATTTTGATATCCATTCAATTTTTCCTAAAATTTGTTTTATTTCTTTAGGTTTTAATTTAATGTTATTTTTATCAATATTGTGTAACATCGCTCTTAAATTTTTCCATTTGTATCTAGGAACCCCTAATTGTTTATTTACAACAATTCCAGTAACTTCCATTCTTCTATGTGGTCTCATAATTCTTAATTTCTTTTTATTAATTTTTAAACCGGCTGCATTTAAGATAGGTTCTACTTTATTTATTATTATTTTCATATCAAAATTGTAATCGTCACTAGAAAAAGTTAAGTCATCAGCATATCTAGTATAAGTTAAATTATATTGTTTAGCTATTGAATTAAATCTATTATCTATATAATACATATAAATATTTGATAATGCTGGACTTGTTGGGGCTCCTTGTGGGAGTTTACCGTTTCTAGTGGTTAATAAACTTAAATAATTAACTAATTCTATTTGATTTGTTAAATTTAAATTGTATTTATTATTATTATAAGATACAATTTTTATAAATATTCCATATACTTTATTTAATGTAATACTACTAAAAAAATCTTTAATATCAATATTTAATATAACTTTTTTATTTAAATGTAATTTAGCTCCATCAATTGCACTTTTATTTTTAACAAAACCATATACCCAATCACAAACTGGAATTTTATCTAATAAATTGGTTAATATTTCTTTTTGAACTGTTTTTAATTCTTCTATAGGGGCGTCAATCCATCTAACACTTCCATTTCTTTTTTTTAAAGGAAATGAAACATAAAGTGTTTCTTTTTTTAATAATTCTATATATTTATTTTTATTTTTTTGAAAATTTAGTAAATAATGCACAGTTAATTCTCCTATTTATACTAACCTAGGCAGCGATGCCTAGAAATTATCGGCCTTATAATACTATTTCTTTAATAACGAATCGTTATTAAAATTTTTATACTATAAATAGGAATAGCCGAAAAGAATACACGAATGCGAGAAACTCCTTTACATCATTACTATTATTTCTTGTTTGTAGAAACTACAAACTTTTAAAACTATTCTTTTCGGCTAAACTTTATTAAAGTAATAATTCTTTAGGAAAATGCAACATTTCCTTTTTCGTTAATTTTGAAAGCACCTGAATTTCATCAGAAAACTTTTTTATGCTAATATCACTATTTAGTGTAACATCAATCAATATAGAATATACATATACATTTTTAGATTTTTTCCATTCTAAAAATTCTTGTAACCATTTTGGTGATACAGGTGCTTCTCCATCTGTTATAAATATAATATCTGCTTTACTAAAATTTTGTTCAGTATCAATTTTTTGTTTTGCTAAAGTTAATGCAGGTTCAAAATTTGTTCCACCTCCAACAAAATACTCTAACATATTAAAAATATCTTGTTTATTATAATTTTTATTTTTTAAATATTCATTACAATGTAAACTATTTACATTTCTTTCATCACTAAAATGAATTACATAAACCGACCTGTTTTCCATTTTAGCAATATCTAAAATTGTAAGTGCAACTGCTTTTGCAAAAATTTCCGGTAATCCTTCCATAGATCCACTACTATCTATACATATGATAATAGGACCTTTACCTTTTTTAGATTTACTTTCTAATTCATATTGAAAAAGATTTTTTTCTTCAAAATCTTTATAAAATAAAGATTCTAAAACATTATCAGAAAGTTTAATTAATTCTGTTGGAATTAATTTTGATAAATCATTTCCTTTAGTTAAATTAGAATAACTATTATTTTTAATTTTCATATTTTGTTTATAATTATTAAAATATTCTGATTTAAATCTACCAGATAAATTTACAATTTCTTTTAATTTTGGAGAGTTTTTTATTTTATTAAAAATTTCTAATTTACCTTCAAGACTTGTTTTTGTAAAAGTTTTTGTATCTGATAAACCCCAACTAGCTAAATATTCAGAAGTTTCAATAATATTATACATTATATTTTTTATTTTATAACTAAAAGTAGAAATTTCCTGTTTTATACCATCAACTAATTTATTTTTATATTCTTCTAATTTTTTTACAGCTTCATCATAATCTATTGGGGTATCATCTGGGCCCATTACAGTATCTAATTGTGTTTCATATTCTTTTATTGAATCTTTATATTTTTCTAATAACTCAAATAATAATGGTGCAAAATACTCAATAGCAATTAAACAATCTATGTCACTACCAATAGTAATACTTCTAACCTTATGGATATCCTCATTTTGTAATAGTGTATCTATAATTTCATAATTTAATAAATAATCATATTTTATTTCATTTTTTGGATATAATTTTGGATTATATTTATAAAAAATATTAAACACATCTTGTAATAATTCAGTAAATTTAGAATAAATTTCTAAACCTTTATTATTAATATTTTTAAGATCAATTGAATTATTTAACAAATAATTAAATAAATATAAATTATATTCATCGTATTCAATAACAAATTTATGTAAATTTAAATTTTCTTCATTTTTAATATTTCTTAAATTAATCATAACAGCTCCTTATTTAAGATTAGATAAATCAATATTTACTGATCCAGCAATACCTTCATGTATATTTTGTAAAAAATTATCTATAGAATTAATTAAATTATTATGTTCAATAATATTTATTTTATTATTTATTGAACTTTTACTTAAACCAATAATTTTTTTTCTAATATCTCTTAAATTATTTGCAGTTTCTATACCTTTCATTAATTTAGTTTCTTTATTTTTTTCATCTATAAAACTTTCATAAAGTTTTTGAGCATGTTGATATAAAGCAGTAATTTGAGTACTAACTGGATCAATTACTTCTAATATATAATAATATACTTTTTTAGAATCTTTAGGATTATTCCATAAAATATTTTTTAATATTATTAAATCAGTATATTCTACTATATCTTTATTATTTAAATAAGCTTCAGCTTTAAGTATAGATAAACTTAATTTAAAAGTTCTATCAGTTACAAATATATTATTATTTTCTAATAATTTTCTAATTTCAAAAATACAATCAAAAACATCTCTATGAATTTTAATATTTTTTATTTCATTAGAAATACTTTGTATTTCATCTAAAGAAATAATTGGTTCTAAATTTATTATATCATCATTTATAATTTTATCTCCATCTACAACCTTTTCATCTAAAAACATCATTTTTTCAAAATTAGATTTTTCTTTAATTTTATTAATTAAATATTTTAAAACAAATCTGTCTTGTAGAGCCTGTAAACCATCATTTTCATCTGGTATCTCATTAGATGCTCCTATACATAATATTAAAGGAGCTTTTTTTGGTTTGCCGCCTTCATAATATATTTTTTCATTTAATAAAGTTAATAATGTATTTAATATTGAACTGTTGCTTTTAAAAATTTCATCTAAAAATATTATAGATGAATTTTGAACTGTTCCCTCTGATACTCTAACTAATTTATCTTCTTTTAAATGTTTCAAAGAGATAGGACCGAATAACTCTTCTGGAAGAGTATATTTAGTCATCAAATATTGAAATATATTAGCTCCCTCAATTAATTTAGTTAATTGTAAAGCTAATTGAGTTTTTGCTATACCAGGTTCCCCTAGATACAAGATATTTTGTTTTGAAATTAAAGCTAAAATTGTTCCGTGAACAACATCTTGTCGTTCAAAATTATATTGATTTAAAATTTCTTCTAATTTAATTAATTTGTCTTTATTCATTGAACAACTCCATTTGTTTTTCTAATGATTTAAAATAATTAATTCCTTTTTTTATAAAATTTTGTTGTAAATTAATAAAATCTTCTTTAGTATCAAAATCTAATCCAGTATACTCCTCAGAATATCTCTTAGATTTTGATTCTTTGAATAAAATTAATTTAATTTTAATCAAATAATTACAATCATTTTTATAAATTACCTTTTGTAATTTATAATCATCAATTTTTTTTATTTTTATTATTTTTATCATTTTTTTATAACTCCTATAATCTTTGATTTAATTTAAAAAATTAATTATATTAAAATTTAAGAAAAAGGCGGGTATAATTCATATTTCTTATACCATAAATTTTGGAGACTTATGGAAAACGCATTTGATTATAAATTACAAAATCAGGAAATTCAAAAAGCTTTAACCGAATCCATAAAAAGCATATTTCCTATAAAAAGTGGAAATAGAGAGCTTAGATTAGTTAAAATATATACTAAAGACGATTTAGACGATAACGATTTTCCCCTTCAAAAAGAAATAAAATTAAATAGAAAAAGCTGGCAAATACCTGTATACGCTAACTTTGAAATTGTAGATACTACTACAAACAAAGTTATAGATTACAAAGATAATTATAAAATAGCCTATATACCAAAAGTTACAAATAGGTTTTCTGTTATAATTGACGGTAACGAATATCAGGTTACAAATCAATTTAGAAGAAAATCTGGAGTATACTCCAGAATAAAG
>JAOAHJ010000002.1 GCA_026415295.1 Spirochaetota bacterium
ACTTTTTCTTCTTTACTTAGTTTAACAATTAATCTTTCTGCTCTTCTAGCAATAGTTCTACAAATATCAAGCTTTGCAGATCCAACAGTACTACCTGGTATTACAAAGCCTTTTAGACCAATTTCATTTTCATATTTATGAACATAATTTGTTAATCTTAAAACATCATCATCTCTTATTGGTTTGATAAATTCCTTTGATAATGAAGCAAGTTCCCCTGCAACTTTAAAAAGATCATTTTGAATTTCTTCTAAGATATTTCTAATCTCTTCCAATGTAATATAATGTTTTGCATCCCCTATAAAAGAATTTAATTCATCAATTGTACCATATGATTCAACTCTAATACAATCTTTAGATACCCTTTCCCCAGACCATAAAGAAGTTTCTCCTTTATCTCCTTTTCCTGTTGAAATACTCATAAAAACTCCTATTTTTATAATTTTTAATAAAAAATATATTTGTTTAAAATATAAATAAAATTTTTTTAAAAAAAATAAACTTTTTATTTACTAAATTAACTCCTTTTTTAATTATTTTATTGAAAAATTATAATTGTTTGTTAAAATTAAATTAGATTAAAACTTTATTAATATAAATCTATCATCAAATAATTTCAATAAATTTTCACAATTAAAAAATTTAGGAGTTTGATCTATGGAATTATGGATAATATGGTTGATAATTGCTATAGCATTAATAATTTTTGAGATTTTTACCCCTGGTTTTCTAATTTCAATTTTTTCTATAGGATCCATTGCATCTATGATTTCAGCTTTTTTTATAAAAAATATTTATGTTCAAATTTTAATATTTGCTATTATGAATTTACTTGCCTTTATATTTTTAAGGCCTTTATTTTTAAAAATTGTTTATAAAGAAACAAATCAAAATAAAACAAATACTGATCTTCTTATTGGTAAAAAAGGTAAAGTAATAGAAAAAGTAGACAATATTTCAGGAACTGGGAGGATTAAAATTCAAGGAATAGATTGGAAAGCAATCTCAATAGAAGACAATATTACTTTTGAAATCGATGAAATAGCAGAAGTTGTTAAAGTAGAAGGAGCAAAAGTAATTATTAAAAAAGTATAGTCAAAAAATAACATATTAAGGAGGAAAAATGGGAGTTTTGTCAGGATTTGTAATATTTGTTATAATATTTTTGCTTTTTGTACTTATTATAATAGGTAAATCAATTAGAATTGTTCCTCAAGCTAAAACAATGGTTGTAGAAAGACTTGGAAAATTTCATAGAGTGCTTAATTCAGGATTAAATTTTATTTTTCCAATTATTGATAAACCAAGAGAAATAGAATGGAACTATGTAAAAAAATTACCAAATGGTCAAGTAACAGTAAAAAAGGAACTTATAACACTTATTGACTTAAGAGAAAATGTTTATGATTTTCCAAGACAAAATGTTATTACAAAAGACAATGTTGTTATAGAAATTGATGCAATTATCTATTATCAAATAACAGATCCAAAAAGTGCAGTTTATGAAATTGCTAATTTACCTGATGCAATTGAAAAGCTTGCTAAAACAACCTTAAGAAGCATTATAGGAGAAATGGACTTAGATCAAACTTTATCTTCAAGAGAAGAAATAAATAATAAATTAAGAAGAATACTTGATGAAGCAACTGACAAATGGGGAGTTAAAGTTAATAGAGTTGAAATACAGGATATTAACCCCCCTAAAGATATTAAAGATGCAATGGAAAAACAGATGAGAGCAGAAAGAGACAGAAGAGCTGCTATTTTAACAGCAGAAGGAGAAAAACAGGCAAGAATATTAGAATCTGAAGGTGTTAAGCAAGCATTTATTAATAAAGCAGAAGGTGAAAAACAAGCAAAAATTCTTTCAGCAGAAGGTGAAGCTCAAGCAAAAATAAGAATTGCTGAAGCTGAAGCTTTAGCTATTACAAAAGTTACAGAAGCTATTAAATCTACAAAAGCAGATCCAGCACAATATTTAATAGCCTTAAAATACATAGAAGCTTTAAAAGACATAAGCTCTGGCAAAGAAAATAAAGTTGTATTTTTACCTTTTGAAGCTACTTCTATTTTAAGCTCTATAGGTACAATTAAAGAACTTTTTGAAAGTTATAAAAAATAATTTTAAAAAATTATTTTATTAGAATTAATCATATAAAAATTAATCATAAAAAACTGATAATATTGTTAAGGGGTCAAAAAGATGTTTAAGTTAAATTTTAATTTTCATAAAAAATTTTTAAATAATGAAAGTTTAACAAACTCTCTTGAAAAAGCAAAAGAGTCTCTTGCTAAGCTATTAGAAAAAAATGGGCCTGGAAATGATTTTCTTGGATGGCTTGATTATGATAGATATATTGACCAGTTTCAAATAGAAGATATCAAAATTACTGCTGAAAAGCTTATTAAAATTTCTGATTATATAATTGTTTCTGGTATTGGTGGATCTTATCTTGGGGCAAAAGCAGTAATTGAGATGTTAAATGGAAATGGAAAGATTATTTTCACAGGTTTTGATCTATCACCTTATGATCTTGAAAGAACTTTAAATAAATTAGATAACAAAGATATTAGTCTAATTGTAATATCAAAGTCTGGTACTACCACTGAAACTTCAATATCCTTTAGAATTATTAAAGATATTATCATTAAAAAGTATGGAGAATCTTCAATTAAAGATAGAATCGTTTGTATAACTGATAAAAACAAAGGAGCTTTGGTTAAGTTTGTTGATAAATATGGATGCAAAAAATATATTATTCCCGATGATATTGGGGGAAGATTTTCAGTTTTTACTCCTGTTGGTTTACTTCCGATAGCATGTGCAGGCCATGATATAGAAATTATAAGAAAAACACTAAAAAATGTAATCCCTTCTTTAAAAAAAATTGACAAAGAAAACCCATCTATTCTTTATGCAACTTATAGAAATTTTCAATATAAATATAATAACAAAAAGGTGGAATATCTTATTGCTTATGATGATTGTTTTAGATATTTTATTGAATGGTGGAAGCAATTATTTGGTGAGTCAGAAGGTAAAGATGGAGTTGGAATAATGCCTTCTTCAGCTATTTTTACAACAGATCTTCACTCTATTGGTCAATATTTACAACAAGGAGAAAGACTTTTACAAGAAACTATTATTAAAGTTTCAAATTATCAAAAAGACTTTTTAATTCCTTATGACAAAGATGATTTTGATAACTTTAATACAATTTCTAATAAATCATTAAGTTGGATTCAGAATATAGCTTTTTACTCAACTACAATTGCTCACTATGATGGAAACGTACCGATAACCATAATTGAAATTGATAAAATATCTTTAGAACTCATTACAGAACTTATGATTTTTTTCATGTTCTCTTGTGGTATTTCAGGTTATATGCTTAATATTAATCCATTTGACCAACCTGGAGTTGAAGATTACAAAAGAAACATGAAAGCCTTAATGGGTAATAAAGATTTAATTAATCTTAAAGAAATGCTTGAAAATACAATTAATGAATTTTTTTAATATATTTTGCTTACAAAATTTAATTTTATTTTATTATTTCTAAAAGATAATTTTAATTATAAATCAATTCAAATACACTTAAAATTAGATTAACTTAATAATAACTATTTTTTAAATTTTATTTAATTTAAATTTATTTAAGTTAATTAAACAAAATCATTTTTATTCAAAAAAAATTTTATTAAAATAAAAAAATAGGAGGTTTAAATGATCATTAAAAAAACAAAAATTTTATTTATTTTATCTATCCTTTTGCTTATTTTTAATCTTTTTTCTTGTAGCACTGGAGTTTACACTCAAAAAAATCCTGAAAAAATTTATACCTTAGCTTTATTGCATACCAATGATACACATGGAAGAATACTCCCATTTAATTATAATAGAATAGATGACCAAGCTGGGATGCCTGCAAGAGCTACTTTTATAAATCAGATAAGAAAAGATTATGAAAATGTTCTAATACTTGATGCTGGTGATTTCAATACAGGAACCTTAGAATCAAACTATTTTAAAGCTGAACCTGATGTTCTTGGCATGAATTATATGGGCTATGATGCAGTTTGTCTTGGAAATCATGAATTTGATAATGACTTATCAATATTAAAAAAACAGATGGAACTTGCAAAATTTCCATTTTTATCAGCAAATGTATTTACAAAAGAAGGAAAATATTTAGGTAAACCCTATATAATAAAAGATTTCAAAGGTTTTAAAGTTGCAATATTTGGGCTTACAACAAATGAAACATTAAAAATAGGTAACCCTTCAATCATTAAAGATTTAATAATAAAAAATGAAGTAGAAGTTGCAAAGTCTTTAGTACCAGAATTAAAAAAACAAGCTGATATTGTTATTGCTCTCGTTCATATGGGAATTTACAATGATGATATAGAAGGTTATGGTTCAAAATGGTTAGCTAGAAATATACCAGGAATAGATGTTATTGTTGATGGTCACACTCATACTTATTTAAGAGAACCAATAAAGATAAATAATACATTTATTGTTCAAGCAGCAGATTGGGGAAGATATGTAGGTAGAGCTGTAATAAAAATTCAAAATATGAAAGTTATTGGCTTTGAATGGATCCCAGTTCCTATTAACATTAAAGGATCTTTTAAAAACCAAGATGGATCAACATTTATTTCTTATATAAACCATAAAGGTGAAGCTGATCAGAATGCTTTTTTCAAACAAGATGAAGGTCTATTAAAAATACTTATGCCATATAAAGATAAAGTTAAAGAAATACTTGCTGAAAAAATAGGAGTTTCTGAAGGTGAATTTCCAAATGATAATGTAAGAAAAATGGAAACAGAATTGGGAGACTTAGTAGCTGACTCAATGTTATGGTTTACAAAAAAATTCGGAGTTGATTTTGCTTTACAAAATGGAGGAGGTATAAGAAAGGCTTTACCTGCTGGCGAAATTTCTAAAGGTTTAATTTATGAAATATTACCTTTTGATAACACAATTGTTATTGTTGAGTTAAAAGGATCTGATGTAATTGAATTATTCAACTATATTGCAACTATTCCAAACGGTGCAGGTGCATTTCCACAAGTTTCTGATGGTGTCACTTTTACTATTAATTATCAAACAGGAAAATGTGAAAATATACTAATAAATGGTAAACCTATTGATCCAAACAAAATCTATAAAATAGCTACAAATTCATATTTAGCAACAGGAGGTGATGGTTATACTATATTTAAAAAAGCTATTTCTTTCTATGACACTTCTATGTTCCAAAGAGATGTTTTTATAGAATATATAAAATATCTTGGTGGAAAAATTAAACCTATTTTATATGGTAGAATTAAAATAATTCAAAAAACAGCTTATTTTATAAAATTTATATTATTTAAATTTGCTTCTTAATCAGATTTAATTATTTCTTTAATAATTTTAATCTATGAAAAATCAAGGGGGCTCAACAACTTTAGTTGAGCCCCCTTTTTTTATATTTGTTTTTAATAAAAGTATTGCTTTAATAATAAATAAATCCAAAAATTTAAAATCATTAAAAAATTTAAAAAAAGTAAATAATGATTTTTAAAAGTAGCCAAAAACTATAAATAATAAAATTAGAAAAAATAAATAAATATTAATTTTATAATGTTAAAATTTCTGATTTACCATTTACTATTGCAACAGTGTTTTCATAATGAGCAGTAGGAAGATTATTGGTAGAAACTACAGACCAACCATCAGATTTAGTATATACTCTATTTGAATTAATTAAAATCATTGGTTCTATAGCAAGAACCATTCCATCTTGAATTTTAGGCCCTGTGCCTTTTTTACCGTAGTTCGGTATAGGTGGATCTTCATGAAGATTTCTTCCTATTCCATGCCCCACATATTCTCTAACAACAAAAAAATTATGTTTTACTACATACTCTTCAATAGCTGCAGATATATCATGAATTCTATAACCTACTGATGCAAATTGCAAAGCATAAAAAAAAGAAGCCTCAGTTACTTTAATTAGATTTAAATATTCTTCTTTAACTTTTCCAACAGGAAAAGTTCTTGCAGCATCAGTATGAAATCCTTTATAAAAAACCCCTACATCAATAGAGACAATGTCTCCCTCTTTTAAAATTATTTTTTTTGATGGAATTCCATGAATTAAAACCTCATTAACAGATATACAACTAGCATTTGGGAAATTATTATACCCTTTAAATGATGGTATAGCCTTACTTTTTATAATTAATTCTTCAATTATTTTATCAATTTCATATGTAGAAATTCCAGGTTCAATATAATCTTTTATATATGTAAAAATGGATGAGAGAATTCTTCCACCTTCTCTCATCCTATTAATTTCTTCAATGCTTTTAAAAATAATCATAAAAATTAACTATTTATTTTGAGGAGCCCCTTGTTGTTGATGAGGTACATTTGATTGTTTTCCAAAGTCAGGTATTTTAGGTGATTTTTGATAAGAATCAAGTATTAGTTTTTCAAAATCAGATTTCTGACCAGCGTGAATTCTAATTTCACCTTTTACCATAACCCCTTCTTCAACATAAACTTTTGGTGCAGAAATATTACCTAAAACTTTTCCTGTTGCTAATAATTTAACTTCTTCTTCAGCTTCAATATTTCCAATAACAACCCCTGCGATAGTAACTCTTTTAGCAAAAATATCTGTTTTAACTCTACCCGATTCTCCAACTATTAACTCATCTTCTGTTTTAACTTCTCCTTCAAATTTACCATCAATTTTTAATGAACCAGCAATGTAAAATTTTCCCTCAAAAACTGACCTTTCCCCAATTAAAGAATTTAATACTGTTTCTGTTTTAGGTCCTGTCATTGCCATAAAAACTCCTTAAATATATTAATTTAATATTATTTTTATATGTACTAAATTTACATATATATTATATTTGTTTTTTTGGAAATTAAAACTTATTTTTTATTTATTAAATTTAAATTATTTTTTATAGTTAAATTTTCTTTATCATAAAGCAAAGCTTCCTGATAAAAATTCATAGCAGTATCAATCTTATTTAAATAATAATAAATATTACCTAAATAAGTACATGAATATGACTTTATTTTATTGCCAACATTATTTTCAAGCAAATATAAAAAATAATTAGCAGATTCTTCATATCTTTCAAATTTATAAAGAGCAACACCATAAAAAAAATATATCATTGGATCTTGAAAATTAATCTCTTTAAATTTATCATAAAATTTTAAAATTTCATCAAACTTTTCTAATTTAAGTAAAATAAACATATAAAATATTGCTGATTCTCCATCAAAAGCTCTAATTTTTTTAATAACATTATAAGATTCTTCTCTTTTATTGCTTAAATAGTTTAAAAATGCCTTATAAAAATAATACTTGTCTCTTTCTTTCTCTTCTAATTTAACATCTTCTAAATTTGAAATGGTTTTTAGTGCACTATTTATATCATTTTTCTCAAACAACTCAATTAAGCTATAAAAATAATAAAAATAGAATATATCTTTTTTTCTATCAAAATAATTTTGAAGAAAATTATATGCATAAACAAAATTGTTTTTTTTAATATTATAAAACATAATTAATTCTACTAAATCAATATTTTGCTTAATTAAATTAATATTTTCTATTATAAATGAGTTAAATTTATCATATTGATCTAAATAAATAAGAATCTCTAAATACTTTCTTGAAAAAATAATAAAATTATCATTATTTAATTTTCTTTTTAGTATTTTATCTGCAATTTTAAGCAATTTCTCTTTTAAATCATTCTTTGATAAAAAATAACTCGAGTAGTATTTAAAAAAAGAATCTAAATAAATAAATTCAATATAAAATAGAAAATTATTATACAACTCTAAATTATAATTTCTATCAAAATATTCCTCCATTTTATAATGTTCAAATGAAACTATAACTTTTTCAAACATATTATTTAAATAAAGTATAATAGAAAATGGAGCATATATAAAAGGATCAAAAAGTAGTTCTTTTTTTATTTCTAAATCATTAATTATAATAGTATTTGGATTATTCTTATAATAATCGATATTCTCCTCAAAAATATTAATTAAATAATTATAATAATATGTTTGTAAATCAAGTCCAAAATTATAAGATTTATTTAAATATTCTTTTGACTCCTTATTTTTTTCAAGATAATAATAAATATTTGAAATTAAAAAATTTATCTTCCTTTCATTTTGAGGTAAAATTTTCCTATTTACCAAACTTAATAAAACATCTAAAGATTCAATAAACTTACCATTCATATATAAAAAATATGCAAGATTAATGTCGAAATAAACTCTTATATCATATTCTATATTGAAATTAATAAGTGATTCTGTTTTTATTTTATAATTATCTAAATTTAATTTAGAAGTTAAAACATCATAATTTTTATGTATTTTAAGTGCCTTTATTAAATTTTCACCATCAATATAATTTTTTTGAATATTTAAAATATTTAAATAAAGTATAAAAGCTTCTAAATTATAAATATTTGAAAAATTAAAATAAAAATTTTCAATATTTAATTTCTTATTTTTTACTTTCTTAATTCTTAATGACTTTTCTATAGTTTCTTTTGCCCTGTTTAACTCTCCTTTTTTAATATAAATTAAAGAGTAGATTAAATCTATTTCTGCACTATTAAAAAGTTTTTTATATTGTTCAAGATACTTCTCTATATTAAGAAAATCATTTAAAATATAACAAACATGAAAATAAAAAAGTAACAAATCCTTTTGAAAATCTTTTTGCAATTTATAGCTAAATAAAATATTTTCAATACTGTCTTTAATAAGATAATATTTGCCAGAAATATAATAAAGTTTTAAATCATTTTTTATTTTTAAAGTATCAATTTTATTATTTTGTAATTTTAATGGGCTTGATATAAAAATATTATAACAAGTAATAATTATTATAATAAAAATTATTATCGAGATAAAAATTATAAAAAAAACCTTCAAAAAATATTTATTATTATTTGATTCATTGCTAGATATTTTAAAATATTTTGGTTTATACTTAACCATACACATTTTTTAAATTAAACAAATATATTTTTTTATCAAGATTTTAATAATCAAGAAAATAATTTAATTTTAAAAGATATCATAAATTTGATTTTTTTTTATATTAGTATAAATTTTTTTAAAAAATAAACTTATATGACAGATAAATACGATATAGATAAATTAAATTTATCGCCTCTAGGTGCTGAACTATTTGATGCTGTTATAAATATAATCGAATCTTTATTAAAGACTTATGGTAAATTAAGAACCCAAGTTTTTTACCCTAAAAAAAAAGATAATGGAGAAATAGAAATCTTATCAATAGAACTTTCAAAAATAATAGATCAGATTATTGATGAATTTGGTCTTAAAGCACCATTTGATAACAAAGAATCTCAATATTTTTCATTTTTTAGAGAAACAGCACTAAATATATTAAAAATTAAAATAGAAAATGAATCTCCTACTACATATATATTTGTATCTCAAAATGATGATGTCATAACTGCAATAATTAGAGACCCTTCTTATTTTGGAATCACTAAAGTAATAATGAACTTTGAATCAAATAATTTAATCCTATCTAAAATTGAACACCTTCCTTCAAATAGTTATACAAATCCTATGTTTATTGGATTATAAGTCTTTTCATAAAAACTATATTAATAATAACTTTAATAAAATTTCTTTTCTTTTTCTATAAAATTTAAGTAGGATCCAAAAATTCCAGCAATCTTTCCTTCCTTAATTATAGCTAAATTTAAATCTTTTAAGAAAATTTCAAATGTATAATATTTTAATTTTTCATAAACAAGTTTAATAATATTTGGAAAATTAACAATTAAAGCACCTGAATATACAATTGAAGATGGATTAAAAATGTTTATAATATTTCCTGTAAGAATTGCTAAAGAATTTATCCATTCATCAACAGTTTTCACTTCCGTATCACTAAGAGTTCCAGAAAAATAATTATTTAATATTTCTTCACCATTGCTAAATTTACCTTCAAAACTTTTAATTAAACTTCTAGCTGAAGAGAAAGTTTCAGCACATCCTTTTTTCCCACAACCACAAATTAAATCTGACTTTTTATCTATAATCGTATGACCAATTTCTCCCGCATAACCATTGAAACCTTCAAAAATTTTATCATTTATTATTAAAGCTCCACCAATACCTGAACCTATAGCTATTATAATATCACAACTATCTCTATTTTTATTATCTTTACTATATTTAAAATATTTTTTATGAAAATTTAATTTAAAATTTTCATTCTTAACTCTTTTATCCTCTATAAAAATAATTTCATCGTTATAATTCTTTTGTTTTTTTAAGTAAATATAATAATACCCTTGAGCATTTAAATCATTTATAATATGTATTTTTAAGTCTAAAAAAGTATTAAAACTTAAACCACTTATATTTGGTAAATTTGGATTTACACTTTCTATCAATTTATCAATATTATTACAAAAACCAGGTGATGATATAGCAAGAAACTTTATATTTTTTTCTTTTAAATTTTTCAATAAATAAAAATTACTAAGAATGAAAAAACTATTACTATTAATAAATATTTTTTCTATTAAGTTTTTTAAATAATTCTCAAAAGAAATAATATTTATATTTAAGATTTTATTAAAATATTCTATATATTTTTTCTTTTTAGTCATTTCTACAAAAAAAGGATTAAAATACTCATCTATGTATTTTTTATAAAAAATTCTTTTATCATGCATACCTGATTCAAAACTTTCTGAGCTTACTATAAAAAAGTTTTTATTATAAAGAAAAATAAGAAATTCAACTAGCAAGCAAATTTCATAAACACTAATTTCTGAAAATATTCTTAATTGCCCCCACAGTAGTATTTTATAATTTACTATAAAGCCATATTTTATATTAGTACCTCCAATATCAAGTGACAAAACAATATCTTTTATCACATTAAATTTTTTTTTATTAATATTACTAGTCATTAACTTTCTCCACTTTATGGTCTATACTTTTTGCCTTTATGATCAGGGGGTGAAAAATATCTGTCCAAAAAAAAATTATAAGATGGGTTTCTAAAACTTGCAAAAATATTGTCTTTTATTTCTGGAATATCTTTTTCTATTGAATTTATCAAATTCATAATATATTTTCTCCTCTTATTATCTCCTATTGTGCAATGTTGTTTAAATACAGGTAATCTATAATAATCTTTATATTCTGTAATTTCTCTTTCATCAATATACGCAAGAGGCCTTATAATTACAAATTTTTCATCTAAGATAGGTAATTTAACTAGTTGTGAAGCACAAGTCCTATGATAAAAAATATTCATAAGTGATGTTGCTACTATATCATCTTTAGTATGTCCCAATGCAATTTTTTTAATCTTTAATTTATAGGCTTCTTCGAATATCCATTTTCTTCTAATTTGTGAACATAAATAACAAGGATTTTTTTTCTCTTTTAAAACAATATCAATTAAATTACTATCTTTATGAAAAAAAGGTATTTTATACTCTTTACAATAATCCTCAACAATTTGATATTGATCACTTTTTTTTATAGATAAATGAAATACATTTAATTCATATTTAATCGGCAATATTCTATAAATTAAATTTTTTCTCAATAAATCAAGCAATGTAACAGAATCTTTCCCTCCTGAAACAGCAATTAATATTCTGTCCCCATCAGCTATTAAATCATAATCAAGACAAGCTCGACCCATTTTTCTTAAGATTTTTAAATCTAATTTTTTTAAATTTTCCATATATTATATACAATTTTTAACAAATAATATTTTCTAAAAATTTCTTTATTATTTTTTTATTAATTTTTTTATAACCATTAAACTCATCAATAATACCTATACACGAAATACATCCTTTTTCACAGGAACAATTATCTATTCTATCTATAAAATTTTTAAATACTTCAGGTAAAAGGTTAAACATCTCTTTACTTAAATTAACACCTCCGTAAATTTTATCAAAAATAAAAAATCCAGGAATATTATAAAATGGAGATTTTAAAAAATCAGAATAACCTAAGTCTTTTTTATCGCAAGAAAGAATTAAAGCAAAAATATGCAAAGATTGATATGCCAAACTATTTATAATTTCACTTATAAATTCATTCAAATAAAGATCATTATTTAAATAAAAAATAAACAATTCAATGTTTTTATCTAGTTCATTTTCTTTTTCTTTAATAAATTCCTTTTTCATTTTATCCAATATACTTCTAATATCATCAAAACCTATAAATATAGACTCTGTTGGGAATTGATAAGATGGAAGACTAATATCTCCATATCCAACATTCTCAGAAGTGAAAAACTTAATCTTTTTATATTTAAAAACTGTTGTAGTAACCATTACATTTAAATATGTAATTAATAAATTTGAATTATTTAATTTTAACAATTTTTCCTTTATTTGTTTTAATATTTCTATATCAGTTTTTGTTAAAGCATCAGTATAATAATCTGCACTAACTTCTTTTATAAAAGCTTTAGAATTTCTAATATCAAGTTCTACAACTTCATAAATTTGGGATCTGTGAAGATATATTGCTTTTGGAAATAAAAGAGAGAAAGCAGAAATTCTATCCATTTCACCTATTACTATATTTTTATTATTAGTAGTATCAATTATAACATAGTTTTCTGGATCAGAATTTCTTAATGAAACATTTTCCGCTGGGAATGAATTATCAGTATAATAAAAAGTTATCTTTTCTTTTTTGGCAACATTCTCTTTAGTCATTTCATTTAAAATTGAAGATGGATCAAAAGAATAAAATTTTTCATCTTCATTAAAAGGTAACTCAAATAAAGCACATTTTAAGTGTGAGTAATAAACATATTTATTGTAAGGATTAATCATTGGTTTTTCAGGATTCATCTTAAAGAAAATCTCAGGATTATCCATAAAATACTGATCTATAGGGGAATTTGATGCAATAAAAAAAACATAAGAATTTCCTTTTCTACCTGCTCTTCCAGCTTGCTGGAAAAATGAGGCTATAGAATCTGGAAAACCAGATATAATGCAAACATCAAAAGATCCAATATCAATTCCCAATTCAAGAGCATTTGTTGAAGAAACATATCTTATCTTTTTTTCTTTTAACTTTTTTTCTATTTCTTTTCTCTCTTTTGGTAAATAACCCCCTCTATATGAAGAAATCTCATTTTCTAAATCTTTATTTAATTTTTTTAAATATGATGAAGCCAATTCAACATATAATCTAGAAGGAAAAAAGTTAATAATTTGAAATTCTGTATTTTTTAATAATTTTGAAGAAATCTTAACGGTTTCAGATAATATTCCTCTTCTAATATTTAGTCCTTTTATCAGAGGTGGATTATAAAAAATAAACTTTTTACTTATTATTGGTGCTCCATTTTCATCTATATGAAAAACTTCTTCATTTATAACCTTTTCTGCATGTTCTTTTGCATTAGATATAGTTGCAGATAATAAAATAAATTGAATGTTAATATTGCCATAAAATTTGGCTATTCTTTTTAATCTTTCAATAAGAAGGGCAAAATGCGATCCAAAAATACCTTTATATACATGCAACTCGTCGATAACTATAAATTTTAAATTTTGAAAAAATTTAGACCACTTTGTATGATTAGGTAATATACCGTTATGTAACATATCTGGATTTGTAAGAATAATGTCTCCATTAATTCTTACTGCCGATCTTATTGAAGAGGGAGTATCTCCATCATATTGATAAACATATATATTGAAAAATTCTGATACTTTTTTTAAGAAATCATTAATTTTATCCAATTTTTCAACTTGATCAGATGTTAAAGCTTTAGTCGGAAAAATGTAAATAGCTTTTGGAGATAAAACTTTATTTTTTATAATATAATCCAAAATATACAAATTGTAGCATAATGATTTACCTGAAGCTGTTGGAGTTGTAATTAGTATATTTTTGTTCTCTTTTAATTTATTATATGATAAATACTGATGTCTATATAGTTTTTTAATTCCTTCATTTTGAAAAAATTCTTTTAATTTTTGATCTATTTCATCAGGATATTCTTCATAAATACCATCTCTTTCTTTAATTTCATATATCAATCTAATATTTTGTTTTATTTCATTTAAAATCTTCTCTATTGTGTTCTCTTTTTCTTTCTTTAACATATTTAGTCTCTAATTCTTTGCTTTCAAGTTTACTTATTTTTTCACTTATCTTATAAAATTTTTCACAATATTCAAGAATTTGTTTCCTTATAGTCTCAAGAAAATTAGCCAATTTTAATTTTAAATCAACATCAAGTACAAATATCTTCTTTTCTATTATTTCATCTGCACAAAATTTACCTTTATAAAAATAAATTACATTATCATAATACATTTTATCAAAAAGAAATATTTTAGATTTTAAATTGTAAAGATTGTTAACTAATTTATTTCTGTAATCATTTATTATATTCATTTTTAAATAAAATTCATTTTCATTATATTTACTTTTATTTTTTAAAAGTTCATCTTCTTTTTTCTTTACATCTTTTAATAAATCCTCTATTACATATGAATAACCCATTATAATTTCATTTTTTCCACCACTTTCTTTTCCACAAGAATTAACAAATAATTTTTGATAAAAAGTAATCTTGGATGATAGTATTTCTCCTTCTTTCTTTGTAACAATTATATTTTTATTAGATAAAACAGAACTCATTATAATTTCTCTTTCTACTATAATATTACCCTTAACTTTTATATAACAGTTTTCAATGTATTGACAAAAAAGATCACCTTCAATATTATAGATTGAATCTATTCTACCAACAATTCCTTTTCTTAAATATAAATTTCCATTAATAGTTAATGATTTAGGACTATATATCCCTCCAAGAACATAAAAATCTCCATTTATTTCAACTTCAATATTTTCTAATATATTTCCATCAACAATTACCGAAGAATTTGAATGTATATTTCCTGATGCTATGGAAATATCTCCTTTAATTTTAACGAAATCTATTACATTTATCTTATTTTCTTTAATTGATAAAATACCATCACAATCAGCAATTACAAAGCCTTCAGCCCTACTAACATTTTTACCTAAAAGATAGAGAGGCTTGTTATCATATTTTGCAGGAATTAATTTCCCAAATAAATCATTTCCATCCTCAGGTTGCAATTCTTGTTCAATTTTTGCAATAGTATCACCTTTTTTAACAGGAACTAAAAATTTTCTTTCAAAATAATCAATATTTCCATATTCATCTATAAGTCCTGGAATAACTTTATCATCAATAAGTAAATAAATTTTTTCACAATGACCATCTTTTGGATACTTTCCCTTATGAATTGTATAAAAACCTGGTTTCCTATATTCTTTTAATATATCTGGATTAAAATTAAAGATATTTAAACTTAGTAGTTCACTCTTTAGTTGATCATAATCAACATCATTAACATTATATGGTAATAATAGGTAAAGTTTCATATTATCATTTGAGATAATATATAGGGGATATATCTTTATTTCATTTGAAAAACAGATATATCCTTGAAATGGTGCATATAATTTCTTCTTATCTTGATTGAAATAAAAAGAACCTGTAAAATTAACTGTTTCCTTTTCATCTTCTAATTCAATAATTAGTTGATCTTTTTTAACAAAATTTTTTACTATTTCTAATACTTCATCTTTAACAATTTTTCCATTTTTAATATTATCAATATAAATATTAACAGGTAAATTTTTATTAAAATAAAATTTCATTTTTAATAAAAAAAATTATATTATTTAACAAAATTATAGAATAAATTAAAAATATTTTCAATATAAAATACAAAAATAAAAAAAACAATGTTTAAATTTATTTTATTTCGTTTTAATATAGTTTTTAATAAATTTGTTAACCTCTAGGATATATTGATTTTTTAACACAGATTTTTCTTTTTCATTTAAAAAAGAAGCTTCTATAGTATTAAGATTTAAATTTATTAAATCTTCTAAAGTAAAGTCGAAATTTTCTATTACTTTTATATATTCATCTGTTAATATAGAATTTTGAATTATTGGATCATCTGAATTTAAAGTTACTGGAATTCCTTTTCTAAATAATTCTCCAAATGGATGGGTTTTATCATTTTCCCAAGAACCAGTAAGCTTATTTGAAATTATACATTGCTCTAAATATATTCTATTATCTTTCAAAAATATTTGTAACTCCTTATCTTCTATAGTTGCAACTCCGTGTCCTATTCTTGAAGCATAAAGATAAAATATAGCATCCCATATTTGTTTAGAATCAGTAACTTCTCCTGCATGAACTGTTATCTTATATAAATTATCATTAAAAACTATATTAAAAAATTTTGTAAAAAGTTTGGGAGGATAATTTAGTTCATCGCCAGCAAGATCTATTCCTACAACATATTCCGGAGCTACATCTTTTAATTTATCATATAATTCTATCATTTCATCTTGGTTTTGTTTATTTCTATTAAATGTCAATAAATATTTTATATTGATACCTTCTTCCTTTGCTGCTTTATTACCAATGTTTATTATTAATTTAGTAATCTCCTTTCTATCAAAATTATTTTCAATAGAATAATGTTCAGGTGAGAATCTTAATTCAATATAAAAAATATTTTCCTCTTTAAGTGACTTTATTGCATTATAAGTCAAAATCTCAATATCTTTATATGTTTTGTAATAATTATTTCTAAATTTAGAAAGAAATAATAAAAAATCAGGTTTTGAGTCAGAAGGAAATTGTACCTCCTTTTTAAAATCTTCAAAATTATCAGGCAATCCTATCTTATTTTTTTTTGAAATTTCGTAAAGAGTTTCTAAAGGCATAGTACCTTCTAAATGCCTATGAAGTTCAACTTTAGGAAATTTTTTAATAGTATCTTTATTTAATAATATTTCCTTACCTACATTTAACTCTATTTTAGAATTATCCATAAAAAACCTTAAATTTGTATTTAAAGCAAAAATTAAATATATTAAAATTTTTTAAATAATCGGATTAAAAACAGAAAAATATTATTATTTTTTAATGAATTATTGACTATATTAATTAATTTTTTATATTAAATAAAAAAGGATTATTTTATGCTTGATATTAAATTTATAGAAAAAAATCCTGAAATAGTTAAAGATGGAATAATTAAAAAAGGCTTTAATTTTGATCTTGATTCTTTTTTAGAACTAAATAATAATAGGAAAAATATATTAACTAAAATTGAAAATTTAAAAGCAAAAAAAAATAAAATATCAAAAGATATACCATTAATTAAAGATAAAAAAGAAAAAGATGAATTGCTTAATACATTAAAAAATCTTAAAGAAGAAGAAAAAAATTTAGAGGAAGAATATAAAAAAATAGAAAGTGATTTTAATATTAAGTTACTTGAAATACCAAATCCTCCAGATCCTGAAGTACCGGTGGGGAAAAATGAAACTGAAAATGTAGAATATTATAGATGGGGAACTATACCATCTTTTACATTTACTCCAAAAGACCATATAGAACTTGGCTTAGATCTAGATCTAATTGATTTTGAAAGGGCATCTAAAATATCAGGAACAAGAACATACTTCTTAAAAAATGAAGCTGTACTTTTACAAAATGCTTTAATAAGATTCACAATCGATCATTTAATTTCTAAAGGATTTAATATTATCTATTCTCCCTTCTTTGTAAAAGAAAGAGCTATGGTTGGCACCAGTTATTTTCCTTTTGGTAAAGAACAAGCGTATTTTATAGAAAAGGATGATTTATATTTGATAGGAACATCTGAAGTAACTCTAATGTCTTACTATTTAGATGAAATAATTCCTGAAGAAAAATTACCAATAATGTTTGCTGGTCTATCGACTTGTTTCAGAAGACAAGCAGGAACTTATGGAAAAGATACAAAAGGATTATATAGGATACATCAATTTGAAAAAGTAGAACAAGTAATTATATGCAAAAATAATAAAGAAGAATCTGATAAATTTCATCAATTTTTATTAAAAAATTCATGCGAAATTTTAGAAAAATTAAATCTACCATATAGATTAGTTAAAGTATGCACAGGAGATTTAGGAGCTGGACAAATTAAAAAAGATGATATAGAAGTTTGGATGCCCTCTAGAAATTCATATGGTGAAACTCATTCATGTAGTTCATTCTTGGATTATCAGACTAGAAGATCAAATATAAGAGTAAAAACAAATGATGGTAAACTATATTTTCCATTTTCATTAAACAATACTGCTATAGCATCTCCAAGAATACTTATTCCATTGATTGAAATTTACCAGCAAGAAGATGGTTCAATAAAAGTTCCAGATATACTTATACCATATATGAATGGCATTGAGAAAATTAAAAAAAAATAAACTATAAAATTTATATAAAAACTTAATAATGAATACAAAATATCTTGTTATTATTATTTTGCTTGTTCTTACATTATCATTTTTTTTCATTAAAATAAAAATTGAAGAAAAATTGGAAGAAAAAGTAATAAATGAAATTCTAACTTTAGAATTTAGCCCATCTCAGAAAAACAAAAAATTAAATTTAAATGAATTAAATAACGAAGAATTATTAAATATTTATATTGAAGAAGATTTAATCCCATTAAGTGAAAAAAACTTTTTCTATGATTATATTTCAAATATAAAAAAAATAGATTCAAATAATTTAAATTTTTCACAAAAAAATTTCAATAATCAAAACAATACCAATATTAAAAATAAAAACTTAATAAACAATAAAACACTTTCCAAAGTGAATTTTCCTATAGATATTAATAAAGCAACCTATGAAGAATTAATTCAAATCCCTGGAATAGGTCCAACTCTTGCAAAAAGAATCATCGAATGGAGAGAACAAAATGGAAATTTTAATTCAATTGAAGATTTAATAAAAGTTAAAGGTATTGGAGAAAAAATATTTGAAAAGATTAAATCATATTTTATAATTAATAATAAATAATTGTAAAAAAAGGTTTTATATGAAAATTTTTGATATTTTAAAAAAAACTTTTAAGAAAGAAAAGGAGAAACCTAATAAAAAAAACATTCAAACCACAGATAATAAAATAGTTTATAATTATAATGATAATTTAGAAGAAACTATAGAAGATAAAAATAGCATTAAAATTGATGAAACAGAAATATTTACAATTATTGATAAATCAAAAATAGATAATTTTAATGATCAAATAAAAGAATTGAAAGATTTTGATAAAAAACTAAAAATAGGCCATGAAGAAGAAAGTATCTCAAATTTAGAAAATGATTATGAATCTTATATAGAAAAAATTTCTCAAAATATTATTGAAGATAAAGAAAAATCAATATTAAATAAACCTGAAATTAATAAGCTAGTCTCAGATAAAAAAATTAATAATGAAGATGTAGTTGTAATGACTTTAGATGATCTCACAGATTATTATAAAAAAAGGTCAAAAGAAAAATATTTAATAGTTGAAAACAATTACGAAAACAATGTTGGAGAATATGAAGAAACTGAAAGAAATAAATACTTAAATCAATTTTCAGAAAATATTGCAAAAAACATTTTCAAAGATGAAGATCAAAATATTATAGAAAATGATTCAATTGATATTATAGAAGAAAATGAAAATATAGAAGATTTAGAGAATGAAACAAGTTATTTAGAAGAAAATGAAGAAATTAATCCAGAATATTTAAATAATATTGAAAATTTAGATGGAGAATTTAGTAACGATAAAATTTTTAATGATGAATATAAAGAAGATTCAAATAAAGAAAAAAACTTACCAGAAAATTTAAAAGAACTAAAAAATATATTTGAATATTTAAATGAGCTTCTTGAAAAATTACCGAAAGAAAAAGTAAAGAAATTTGTAAATTCAAATTATTTTAAATTATATAAAAAATTAATGTACGAACTGAATACAAAAAAATCGTAATAATTAATTAAAATTTTCAACATATATTTTTCCATATTTTTATATTATTTTACATTATAAAAAAAATAATTTGACAAATTTTAACTTTTTTTTATCTTTATAAAAACTTTTAAATTGGGAGAAATATATGAAATTTTTAAAAAAATTTGTATTAATTTTAATCCTCTTTTTGCTAGTTTTATGTTTATTTAATTGTAAAGCAAAAAAAGAAGTTGTATTTAATGTAGGTACAAACGCAGAATATCCTCCATTTGAGTTCAAAGAGGGAGAAGAATTCAAGGGAATAGATATGGAACTAATAAAACTTGTAGCTAATGAGCTTGGCATGAAAATAAATATTATTGATATGGACTTTGATGCACTTATTCCTTCACTGCAAGCAAAGAAGATTGATGCAGCAATAGCTGCAATTACTATAACCTCTGAAAGAGCTCAAGTTGTTGATTTTACTATTCCTTACTATATTGCAAATCAAGCAATAATAGCAAAAAAGGAATCTTCAATATCTATTTCTTCACCTGAAGATTTAGCTAAATATAAAATTGGTGTTCAAAATGGTACAACTGGTCAAATTTATATCGATGAAAATTTTGTTTCAAAGGGAAAAATGCCACCTGCTAATCTTGTTAAATATCCAACAAATATTGAAGCAATCACTGATATGTTAAATGGAAATGTAGATTTAGTAATAATAGATGATACTGCTGCTTTAGGTTATTCAAAATTAAAACCAATAAAAATAATCTTTACTATTGATACTGGTGAAAATTATGGTATAGCATTACCAAAAGGATCAAAATTACTTGAAAAAATAAATAATGTTCTTAAGAAAATTCTCAATTCAGACTCTTGGAATAACATCTTATTAAAATACTTATAAAAAAAGTATTTTTTAAATTTATTTAAAAATAGGGGAATCTATCTTTAATAAGAAAGTAAAGATATTCCCCTATTTTTTTTATTTTTTTTAAAAAAATATTGAAAATTGAATTTTTTATTTAATAATTTTAGTTAGAAAAACAATAGGATATTTATTATGGGTCTATTATTTTTTTTAGAAAAATTGAAAGAATCCTTTTTATTTATTATTAAAGTTTTTCCAATATTAATGAACGGTTCATTAGTTGCAATTGAAATAACAATATTTTCTATATTTATAGGAATGGTTATTGGTATAATTGTTGCCTTTTTACACATTTATGGTTCAAAACTAATTAAAAAAATAATCTATTTTTATGAATGGGTTATGAGAGGAACTCCTATACTTGTAATACTATTCTTTCTATATTTTGGTTTGCCAAAAATTCCTTTAATTGGAATCAATTTAAATCCTTTCGTAGCCGTTGTAATCGGTCTTGGATTATGTTCATCTGGATATCAAGCACAAATTTACAGAGGCGCTATTTTATCAATAGGTTCTCAACAAATGGAAGCTGGTCTTTCACTTGGTATGACAAAGTTTGAAACCTTTTTTAATATTATACTTCCACAAGCTGTTAGATTATCATTACCAGGGTTTACAAATGAGTTTACAATTGTTTTAAAAGACTCTCCTCTGGCTTATGCTGTTGGAATATCTGAAATTTTAAAAAATGGAAGAGATATTATTGTTCAAACTGCAAGACCTTTTGAAGTTTATTTTGCTGCTGCGATTTTATATTTTGTTTTGTTTCAATTGTTTTATAACTTATTTAAATATATTTCTAAAAAGTTTGAAGTACCAGGATTTTTAATATCACAATGACATAAAAATATTTAACGACTTATCAATTTTAGTTTTATTTAAAAAATTTATTAAAAATTTCAAGGAGAAAAAATGGCTATATTAGAAGTTAAAGACATCAAAAAAAGATTTGGGCATAATGTTATTTTAGATGGTGTTTCATTTAGTGTAGAAAAAGGGGAGGTTAAAGTTATTATTGGTCCTTCTGGTACTGGAAAATCTACTCTTCTTAGATGCATAAACATGCTAAACCCTCCAGATTCAGGTGAAATTTATATTGAGGGTGTAAATATAACATCACATAAAGTTGATCTACATAAAATAAGAAGAAAAATAGGAATGGTATTTCAACATTTTGCTCTTTTTAAACATTTAAAAGCTATTGATAATGTTGCATTAGGATTAATAAAAGTTCTTAAAATGCCAAAAAAAGAAGCTTATGAAAAAGCAATGTTTGAGTTAGCTAGAGTTGGTCTTGCTGATCATAAAGATAAATATCCAGCAGAACTTTCTGGTGGACAACAACAAAGAGTTGGTATAGCGAGAGCCCTTGCAATGGATCCAATATTAATGCTTTTTGATGAACCAACATCAGCATTAGATCCTGAACTTATTGGTGAAGTTTTACAGGTAATGCAAAAGCTCGCTATGGAAGGAATGACAATGATTTGTGTAACCCATGAAATGGGATTTGCAAAAAATGTTGCCAATGAAATAATCTTTATGGAAAAAGGGAAAATTGTTGAATCTGGTTCTCCGAAAGAAATGTTTACTAATCCAAAAAATGAAAGAACAAAATCTTTTTTAAATAAAATTTCTGAGTTGTATGGAGAAGAAAAATGAATTTTTTTGAAAAATTATTTATTAGGATGCCAGATTTCATCAAAGGAATATCTCTAACTATTGAATTAACATTATTTTGTGCTATCTTTGGTTTCCTCCTTGCTATTCCTCTTGTTATTGGAGTTATTTATGGCAATAAATTTTTTAAGAATTTATCAAAGGCTTATATTACTATTGTTAGAGGAACTCCAATGATAGTTCAAATGTTTTTTATATATTATGGCTTACCTGGAATTGGAATAAAATTGAAACCTTTTCATGCAGCACTTATTGGATTCGTTCTTAATTCAGCAGCTTATCAGTCAGAATATTTGAAAGGTGGCTTTTTAGCTATTACAACAGAACAACTTGAAGCAGCATATTCAATAGGACTTAATAAATGGGAAGCCATAAGATACATAATTTTTCCTCAGGCAGTAAGATTTTCTATACCAGCACTTACAAATGAAATTATTTACCTTATAAAATATACTTCCGTTGCTTATTTAATAGCTGTTCCTGAACTATTTGCTCAAGCAAAATTTTTTGCTTCTGATACATATTATTATATAGAAACATTTGTTTTAATCGGAGTTTTATATCTTCTAATGATTTTTGTTATAACAAAACTTGCAGATTGGATTGAGAAAAAATTATATATCCCTGGTTTTGATATTTCACATTTAAAATAATTTAAATATTTTCTAAAATTGACTTTTTTTCAAAAATTTATTATATTCATAAAAAATGATGAGATAAATAATTATGGAGAAAATTAAAAGTTATTTTGTTATTTTTATTTTTTTTCTTTTTATTTTTTCAATGATTTTATTCCCAAATTCAGAAATAAATTGGATATCATATGATGATGCATTAAATTTATCAAAAAAAACAAACAAATTTATTTTTCTCTATTTTTGGACAGAATCTTGTCCCTATTGCAATAAAATGAAAAATATTACTCTGTCAAATAAAGAAGTTATTAATTATTTAAATGAAAATTTTCATTCTGTTTCTATTAATGCTAATTCCAACTCAATTGCATCTGGAATACTAAATAAAACAGGAAACTCTTTAGCTAGTCAATATATGATTCAGGGTGTGCCTACATCAATTTTTCTTAAACCTAACGGTGAAGTTTTATATAATATTCCTGGATATATTGAATATCCTAATTTTTTGCTTATTCTTAAATACATTAACACAAGGTCTTATGAAAAAATGAATTTTAATGATTTTAAAAAATCTAATCAATAAAGAATTTAAAAATTTTTTATTATATTAGAATTAACCCAAGTTAATTAATATTATAAATTAATTATAACTAAAATATTTTAATTCTTAAAGAAAAATTTATTTTTTTAATATAATCATTTTAATAAAATTTTATTAATGAATGGAATCGGTAATATAGTTGATGTAAATTTTGCTTTAGCTTTTATTTCTGGTATATTAGCTTTTTTTTCCCCTTGTACATATCCTCTACTACCATCATTTATTGCAATGATTTCAAATAGTTCCTTTGAAAATATTCATCAAAATAATAAGATAGAATTAAAAAAAAACATAAATTTAAAAATTTTATTTAGTAATTTAATTTTACCAATAATTTCTTTTGGAATTGGATTTACATTAATTTTTACCTTACTTGGAGCTTCTTCAACTATAATAGGAAAAATTTTAATAAAATATAAAAAGATTTATTCTATAATAACCTCTATTATTATAATTATCCTTGGACTATTTTTATCTGGAATTATAAAAATAAAACAACTAAATTTTGAAAAAAGGATTTATATTAAAAAGGAAAGTAGAGGCCTTTTTTTTCCTTTTATATTTGGAGTAACTTTTGCTTTTGGATGGTCTCCATGCATAGGACCTATATTAGCTTCAATACTTATAATTGCTTCTTCTCTTAACTCTTTAACAAAAGGGGTCCTTCTCCTTCTAACTTTCTCTTTCTCTTTTTTATTAATGTTTTTAATTGCAGGAATAATTTTTTATTTTTCTATCAATTCAATAAAAAAATTAAATAAATTTATTCCTGCTATTAAAATAATATCGTCTATAATTATTATTATTTACGGGATACTCTTTTTTATTAAAAATTTTTAAAATTTTTTTATTAAATTTTAATGTACACTACAAAAATCTTAAGAATATTTTTTTTATTTTATTTAATTTAAATAATTTTCTAAAAATATTTGAATTAAAATTAATTTAATTATTTAATAATAAATTATTCAATAAATTAGTCTTGACAATAAAGAAATTTTTATTAGATTTTTATTACAACAAAATATAGAATTATTTTTAAAATAAATTATAAGAAATAAAAATTTCTATGCAGCAGTGGTGGAATGGCAGACACACTAGCTTGAGGGGCTAGCGGGTAACTCCCGTGCGGGTTCAACTCCCGCCTGCTGCATTTTTTTATTTTAAATAATTTTACATATTTGATTTTTATTAAATAGAAATTTAATTAATTAAAAATGGAAAAACAGAAATCTGGATTTTTATCCATTGAAAACATACTTTTTTTCATACTTTTTATACTTATATTTATTTTTATAATAATTTTATTAAGACCATTTTTTTTTATTATTATTTGGAGCACTGTTTTATCTATATTAATAAGTCCTATTTTTAATTATATATTATCAATAATTAAAAATTTATTAAATAAATTAATAATAAAAAATCGAAAATTTGAAAAATTTAATTCTAAAATCTATTTTATAGTAAAATGTATACTTGGTTTTATATTTTGTGCTGCTGTTTTTTTATTAATAGTTATTCCATCTTTCTATTTTTTCTCAAGTTTTAGTAAGCAACTTCTAAACATTGGAAAAGATTTACTAAATTTTATCAATAAAAATCCAAAACTATTTTCAATAGAATATTATGAAAATTTTGTTGATTTTTTATATGAAATTAGTAATGGACTTATTAATTTAAAAACTTTAAATTTAAAATATGAATTGACTAACCTTATTCAAAAATTTTCAATAACTGTCTTTGAAAATACAACAAAGATATTTAATAGTTTAATAAAAATTATAGTTAATATATTTTTTATAATTTTTACTTTATACTTTTTTTTAATAGATGGCGAATATTTAAAAAATATTTTCATATCTTCTATTCCAATTAAAAAAGATTATATAGAAATTTTTGTTAAAAAGTTTAAGGAAGTATCAAAAGCAATAGTTAATGGTTATATATTGGTTTCTTTATTACAAGCTTCAATTGCAACTTTAATATTTTACATATTCAAAATAAATAATTACCTTATATGGGGTTTTTTAGTATTTTTATCTACTTTTATACCAATTTTTGGAAATGCAGGGGTTTGGATCCCTTTAAGCCTTTCAAAAATTTTTATATCAGGACAGGCAAAAGATGGTATTTTGCTTGCTATTTCATGTTTAATTTTTGTAACCATTCTAGATTATATACTAAGGCCTATTCTTTTAAGAATAACATTAAACCTTCATCCTTTTCTTATTTTTTTAGCAATGTTAGGTGGAATTTACACTTTTGGTTTATCTGGAATAATTCTTGGACCTTTTATATATATACTCTTTTTTACAGTTCTTGATATTTTTTTAGAATTAAAACATACAAATCAAAATTAATAATTATACTAAATTTAAACACCAATTCTATATATACACATGTATCATATATATACGCATAAATTTATATAAAAATTAAATTTTTAAAATTATAAAAAATTTGTTTACTAAAGATAAGATTTTATTATACTGCTGTGTTTTTATTATACACATTATTTATTTAAAAAATAATAAAAATAATTAATTCTTTATATTTAATCTACAGGTTTCTAATAATTATCAGTTTTATAAACCTTAATTAAAATTTGAAATTTATTTTTAATTAAACTATAAATATAAAATTTATGGCATATTATTTGCTAATGTTAAAATGAATAAAAATTAAAGGAGGTAGACTATGGCAAAAAGAGATTTAATTTTTTGGTCACCTTTTAAAGAACTTGAAGATTTAAAAAATGAAATTGATAAATTCTTCAATTGGGATTACGATTCTCCAATAAAATTAAATGCCCCTGCAATTGATATTGAACAGGATGAAAACAATTTTTACATAAAAGCTGATATTCCAGGACTTACAAAAGATGATATTGAAATCGAATTAAAAGATGGAATGCTAACTCTTAGGGGAGAAAAAAAAGTAGAAAAAGAGGAAAAGAAAAAGGAATGTTTTAGAAAAGAAAGATGGGAAGGTAAGTTTGAAAGAACAATAAGTCTCCCAGATTATATCGATACTGAAAAAGCTGAAGCTACCTATAATAATGGGGTTTTAGAAATAACATTACCAAAGAAGGAAGAGAAAAAACCTAAAAAATTAACATTAAAAATAAAATAGTACTATGAATAACATCTTATAATAAAAGGGCTACCTTTAAAAAGGTAGCCTTTTTATTTTTCAGACCATAATTTACAAATATTTATAAAAGTTAATACAGCATACTCCATTGATTCAACAGAAATCCATTCTTTTATAGAATGATATAATATTCCCCCAGTAAATATATTTGGAGTTGGCATACCTTCAAAGGTTAACCTAGCTCCATCAGTACCGCCTCTTATACCCCTCTTTATTGGTTTTAATCCTGCCATTTTTATAGCTTTTATTGCAATATCAACAACTTCTGGATACTTTGATAAAATTTCTTTCATATTTCTATATTGTTTTTTTATCTCTATATCGATAATTAAACCTTTGTATTTATTTTCAAATATTTTCTTCATTTTCTCTAACTTCTTTATTCTTTTTTTGTTTTTTCTTTCATTAAAATCTCTAATAATCAATGAACATGAAGAAAAAGACTCATCTCCTTTAATATGAGTTAAATGATAAAATCCATTTTTTTTATCAGTTTTTTCAGGTGTTTCTCTTTCTGGAATTTTGCTTAAATATTTTGTTAAAAGCCTTAAAGCATTAATCATTTTACCTTTTGCCTCTCCTGGATGAACATTTAAGCCCTTAAAAGAAATTTTGATACTATATGCATCAAAACATTCATCTTCAATACTACCCTCTTCTCCTCCATCAAAGGTATACCCAAAATCTCCAAGCTTAGTTTTATCAATTTTTAAAGTCCCTTCTCCAATCTCTTCATCTGGTGTAAAAATTATTCTTATCTCAGGATGTTTTATATCTGGATTTTCTTTAAGTATTTTTAACCCTGTTAATATTTCTGCTATTCCAGCTTTATCATCTGCTCCGAGTAAAGTTTTACCTGAAGCTGTAATTATAGTTCTATTTTTATATTTTTTTAAAATCTTAGAATCTTTTGAAGTTATTTTAATGCTTGAATCATTTAATATAATATCTTCACCATCATAATTTTCAATTATTTTAGGAACAACATTTTCTCCTGAAACAGCAGGTGAAGTATCCATATGAGCAAGAAAAGCTATTTTAAATTTAGAATTACAATTTGACCTTAATTTTGCATAAACATAACAATATTCACTAACTTCAACATCTTCAAGCCCTAAGGACTCTAATTTTTCCTTTAATAAATAAGCAAGTTCAAATTGATTTTTAGTTGATGGATTAGTTTTTGTATTTTCAGAAGATTCAGTATTTATTTTAACAAATTCAATAAAATTATTAACTAAATACTCCCTATATTTTGAATTTAAAATCCCCATTTTTACCCTCATATCATTATAATTTAAATTGTAAAACTACTTTAAATTTTTATAATTTATGTATTTATTAGGAAAAATTTTAATAAATATAACAAAAAATAAATTTTTAACAAAAATATTATTATAGTATTATAAAAAGGTAAAATTATGATTATTGTTATACAAAGGGTAAATTTTGCTAAATGTATAATAAAAGATAAAGTCTATTCTGAAATTAAAAAAGGACTCCTAGCATTGGTTTCAATAGAAAAAGATGATAATTTAAATGATTATGAGTTTTGTATCAAAAAATTACTAAATTTAAGAGTGTTTGAAAATGATGAAAACAAATTTGATAAATCAATACAAGATATAAATGGCGAAATCATGGTAATTTCACAATTTACACTTGCTGGAAACATTAATAAAGGAAATAGACCTTCTTTCGATAATGCAATGCCACCACAAGCTGCCAAAATTGAATTTGAGAAATTTTTAGCACTACTAAATAACCATTTTACCTCTTTTAAAACAGGAATTTTTGGAGAATATATGCAGATTCAAATTGAAAACAATGGTCCAGTAACATTTATTATTGATTCAAAAAAAAGATTATATAATTAAATTTATTTAATTTTTAAAAATTTTAGTTTATGGGGGAATTAATTGGATTTAAAACTCATATATTACAACAATCCTTTATTAAAACAAAAAATAGAACAAGTAAAAAAAATTGATGAAGAAATTATTAAAATATGTAAATCTATGCAGGAAGCTAATTATTTATATAATGGAATAGCAATTGCTGCAAATCAACTTGGTTTAAATTTAGCAATAATAGCTTTAACTCCAATTGAACCTTTTAATAAAGATATATGTCTTATCAATCCAAAAATAATAGAATATTCTAAAGAAGAAACCATATTTGAAGAAGGTTGCTTATCTTTTCCTGATCTTTATTTAAAAATAAAAAGACCCGAGTACATAATTGTAGAATATGAACTTTTTTCAGGGAAAAAATATCAAATTAAAGCATCCGGACTTCTTGCAAGAGTATTACAACATGAAATAGATCATTTAAATGGAATATTTTTTTTTGAGAGATTACCATTAGAAGAACAAAAAAAGTTAGAACCAATTCTTAAAAATATTAATGAAAAATATAATAATAATAAAAGTTCACCATATTAATAATTTTTTATATCTTAAGGATATTTAAATGAAAAAATATAAAATAGGTTTCTTTTCAACATCAGAATTTGGCGAAGAAGTATTTAACTACTTATTAAAAAACCATAACATAGAATTTGTATTGACAACAAAACCAAAACCTAAAGGTAGAGGTTATAAAATCGAAAATTTACCATTTGTAAATAAAGCAATAGAAAATAAAATAAAAGTTATATATATTGAAAAAAGAAAAGAAATTAAAGAAAGTTTAGAAGAATATTTTCAAAAAGATAAAAAAATAGATTTTGGAATAGTTGTTGATTTTGCTTTTATTTTAGACGAAGAAATTTTTAAGATTTCAAAAAATTACTTTATAAATATACATCCATCAATACTTCCACATTATAGAGGACCATCTCCAATACAATATACTCTTCTAAATAATGAAAAGATAACAGGAGTTACATTACAAAAGATGACAAAAGATTGTGATGCAGGAGATATTCTATATATAATAAAAACAGAAATTTTACCTTTTGAAAATTTTAACCTATTATATAACAGATTAAAACATATATCTGTTGAAGCATTATCTTACTTCTTTTATAATATATCATTTATTAAAGCTGTTCCTCAAAATCATAATGAAGCCACATATACTAAAAAAATAACTAAAGAAGATTCAAAGATAAATTTTGAAATGGATGCAAAAATAATTTCTGGTAAAATAAATGCTTTTTCTAAATGGCCTAAAGTTAAAGTAAGATTAAAGGAAGAAGAAATAATATTTTTAAATTCTTCTTATGAAGAAAAAGATTATGATGGAGTACCAGGACAAATAATTAAAATAGAAAATTTAAATTTAGAAAAGAATCAAAATTTGAAAGTATTATTTATAAAATGTAAAAAAAATACATTATTAATTTCTCATTTACAACGTGCAGGTAAAAAACCCTTAACAATTTCTGAATTTTTATTAGGTTCTAAGATCTTAACACCTGGAGAAATTTTCAACTCTTAAACTTTGGAAATAAAAAATTTTTTTTCTAGCCAGATTTAAATTATTAGTTTTTATTAACCAAAATGATATTTAATAAAAATTAAATTGAGAATTCTTAGATTTTTTTTAAAATTTAAGAAATTCATATAAAATGATTTAAATTTTTTATTTTAATGTTATTTTTAACTTGAGGAATAAATCTATGAAATTTATAAAATTCAATAAAGAAAAAATAATAAATAAGATTAATCATATTCTATTAAAGATAAAGTATTTTATAAAAGAATCATTATTGAAATTAAATGATTTTTTCAATAATTTAAACTGGAAACTATTTTGGTTTACAACAGTTATAATAATAATAATTTCTTTAATATTAGCAAATATTGCATATCTTTTATGGGTTAAAAAATTTGATTTTGTTAAAGTACCATCTTTAGAAAAAAAATTTTTAGTTGAAGCTATTTTAGAATTACAAAAATATGATTTATATCCCAAAATTGAATCTATTTATTCAGTAGAATCATATGGTTATGTTATTTCTCAAGATCCTCAACCAGGAAAAATTATAAGAAATAAAAGATTTGTAAGATTGCTTGTTTCTGTTGGTCCTTATGTTAAAACTCTTGAAGATTTCACAGGTAAAAGTATATTTTATGCTGAAAAAAAGTTAAATGAAATTTCTAGTATTACAAAAAAAAACATAGTTATAAAAGAAATTAATTATCAATTTTCAGATACTGTTGAAAAAGGATTTATAGTTTCACAACAACCTGCTCCAGGAACTGATTTAATTCTTGTAAATGAAGTCATTTTGACTGTTTCCAAAGGTCCTGTAAATAATGATATTGCTATACCATCATTTATTGGCTTAACAATTGATCAAGCTACATTAAAAGCTAAAGAAAATGGTATATTTCTAAAAATAGAATATATCCAAACTGAAAATCCTGAAGAATTTGATGTTGTAATACAACAAAGTATTTCTCCTGGAGAAATAATTAAACCAAACACTGAATTGACAATATATGTTGGAAAAAGAAAAGAGTAAAGAGATAGATTTTTCTAAAATTTGTCCCTCTATTTTTGCAGCAAATTTTCTAAATTTAAAAGAATCCCTAAATTATGCAAAGTATAAAGGTGTTAAATTGATACATCTTGATATAATGGATGGTCATTTTGTTCCAAATATCTCATTCGGTCCTAAAATTTGTGAAGATATTTTATCTTATAATTATTTTAATTTTGATGCCCATCTAATGATAGAAAACCCAGAAAAATTTATTCCAAAATTTATGAACCCATCAATATCATATATAACAATTCATTATGAAATAAAAAAAAATATTGTTGAGCTTATAAATCAGATAAAATTAAGTAAAGTAAAAGCGGGAATTTCTATAAAACCTAAAACTTCATTTGAAGAATTGATAAATTTTTTAAAAGAAAGTGATCTTCTTCATAAAATAGATCTAATTTTAATAATGAGTGTAGAGCCAGGATTTTCAGGTCAAAAATTTATAGATGAAGTTATGCCAAAGATAAAAAAAGCTTATGATTTTAAAATTAAAAATAATCTCAACTATATTATTCAAGTTGATGGTGGAATTAATTTTAATAATTGTTACCAAATTTTAGATAATGGTGCAGATCTTTTAGTAATGGGAGCAAATTTTTTTAAATAATTTTTCTCAAAATCATTTAATTTAACAAAAAACAAAATGGAAAATGATATTAATAAAATATTTAAAATAAATGATTTTTATGAAATTGTTATTTTAGGTGCTGGTCCTGCTTCTCTTTTCTTATCATTTCTACTTGCAAAAAATCTCCTTAATAAAGGCGAATATAAAAATTTAAACATTCTAATTATTGAAAAAGAAAAAATAATTGGTAAAAAACTTTTAATTTCTGGAAAAGGGGCATGTAATTTTACCAACATATCTAATGAAGAAACATTTATAAAAAACTATCCAAGAGGAAAATATTTTTTTAAAAAAATATTTTATAAATTTACCAACTTTGATTTTATTAAATTAATTGAAGAAAATGGAATAAAAACAAGTGTTGAAAAAAATGGAAAATGTTTTCCTTTATCTAAAAATTCAAATGAAATATTAAATTTATTTCTAAGTCAAATAAAAAAATCAAATAAATTTACTTTTTTAACAGAATCAAAACCAATTTTTATAGAATATATAAACAATTTAAAAAAAAATTTTAAAATTGAAATAGAGAGTAAAAATTCAAAAAAAATAATTACTGTTTTTTCAAATTTTTTAATTTTAGCTACAGGTGGCATCTTAGAAAATGAACCTCCAAAAATTAAAAATATAGATATAGAAATATCTAAAATAGCACCTGCTTTATACGGTTTTGAAACTGAAGATAATGACAATATAATTAAAAAATGTCAAGGAATAAGTTTAAAAAATGTTAGCATAAGAATAATAGGCACAAATTTTAAAACTACTGGAGATATTTTGTTTACACATAAAGGAATATCTGGCCCTGCTATTCTTCATCTTTCATCTATAGCCGCATACTATATTAAAGACAATAAATTTAAATTTAAACTTTCAATTAATTTAATAAACACTTTAATGAAAAATGAGAAAGATATAAATTCATTAATAAAATTATATAAAGAAAAATTATCACCTATTAAAGATAAACTTTTTAAAAACTGTTATATTCTATTTAATTTACCTTCAAAGTTATTTGAAAATATCTTAATTTTATTTTGCAAAAAAGAAAAATTTAAAATAGAGGACCCCAAAAAAATAAAAGCAAAATATTTTTTAAATGATCTTGTTTTAAAAAAATTTTTACTATTTATTTGCGATTTTAGAATATCTATAATTAACAAATCTAACATTCAGTCTGAATTTGTGACTGCGGGAGGTATAGAGCTAAAACAGATCTATTCTAATGGAATGTATTTTAAAAATTACCCTCAACTTTTTGCTATAGGTGAAATTCTCAATATAGATGGTTTAACAGGTGGCTACAATCTGCAAAATTGCTGGACTACTGCTTATGTGGCATTCAAAGAGATAGAACAAAGAATTATAAATCAAAATCTTAGTTAAAAAACCTATTATTTTATAATTATTTAAAATATTGAAATTTTAAATTAAATAGTTACTTTTAATAAAAATAAATTTAAAAAAATTAAAGGAAATATTAATGATAAAATTATCAAACTATATAAGTAAAGAAAATATCTTTTTCATAGATAAAAATTCAAAATTAGAGATATTTGATGAAATATTTGAAAAAGTAAAAAATAATAAATATATAAAAAACATTGAAATATTTAAAAATTTAATCTTAGAAAGAGAAAAAATTGTTAGTACTGGTATAGGAATGGGCTTTGCTGTTCCTCATATTAAAAATAATATAGTAGAAGAATTTTTTATATCTATTTTCATCCTTGAAAAACCTGTAGATTGGAACTCTATTGACAATAAACCTGTTAAAGTAATTTTTCTTATTGCTGGCCCAGAAAATCACAATCTTTATTTACAAATTTTATCAAAACTTATATTGATTATAAGAAATTTTAAAGAAAGAAAAGCTTTACTAAATTCTAAAAATTTAGATGAAATTTATTCATTTTTTTATAGATTTTAATATCACTACAAAAACAAAATACCTTTTATAGAAAATTAATATTTTTATATTAAAAATATAAAGGAATATTTATGCTTATTTATTATATTTTCTTAAAAGACTTAAATTATAAAGAAGATATAGCTTTAGCATTAACTTCATCTAGTTTAAACTCTACTTTATTTATAGAATCTATAAATATTAATAAACTACTCCAATTAAAACTACCCTTATTCTCTGGTTTATTTAACACAAATATAGATAATGATTCAGGTTTATTTATAGGATTTACTGAAAACAAAGAGAATCTAAATAATTTTCTAAAATTATTACAAGAAAGCGGCGTAATTAACAGTGAAAACTCAATATTTAATATTTTTTATTTTGAAGTTAATTCATTTTAATTTTATTTTTTTTAATAATTTAAAAATTTAATTTAAGGAGTTTAAAATTGAAAATTCATTACTATCAAAATTATTTAAAATTATTTTTATTATTATTTTTAATAACAATTTTAAACTTAAATTTAAATTCACAGGAAACCATTTCTCTATCTTTTGTAGGTGATATTATGATGGGAACTACCTATCCTTCAGATATTCTTCCTCCAAATGATGGAAAAGATTTATTTAATGATGCAAAACCATTTTTTGATACAGATTTTATTTTAGGAAATTGTGAAGGAACATTTACTGAGCAAAAAACATCGACAAAAGATGTCTCAAAACCTAATAATTACGCTTTTAGAATGCCTTTAAGATATATAAATTATTTAAAAGAAGCTAATTTTCATATACTTAGCATTGCAAACAACCACTCTTTTGATTTTGGAAATAAAGGTTATATAGATACAATTGAAAATTTAAAAAAAGCTGGATTCATTGTAATAGGAGAAAAAGGAAATATTGAAATTATTGAAAAAAAAGGATTAAAATTTGGTTTTATAGGTTTTTCATGGTTTTCTCACCATAATAATATACTTGATCTTAATAATACTAAAAATTTTATAAAGGAATGTAAAAATAAAGTTGATTTATTAGTTGTCTATTTTCATGGTGGATCTGAAGGAGAATCCGCACAAAGAGTTAAAAATGAAATGGAATATTTTTTAGGGAGTCCAAGAGGAAATGTTTATCAATTTGCAAGAATAGCTATAGACAATGGTGCTGACATAGTTGTAGGTCATGGACCTCATGTTTTAAGAGGAATGGAATTTTATAAAGGAAAATTAATTGCTTATTCCCTTGGAAATTTTTGCACTTACGGTATGTTTTCAATGAAATATCCTCGAAATATTTCATGTATCTTAAAAGTATATTATGACAAAAATAAAAACTTTTTAAAAGGTCAAATTATTCCATTCATTTTACTAAATAAAGGGATACCATACTATGATAAAAATAAAGAAGCAATAAAAATAATAAATAATCTTTCCAAAATTGATTTTGGAGAAAATGGAGTTAAAATAAATGAAAATGGAGAATTTTAATTTTTTATTAAAAGATGAAAAATTTGATAATCTATATATTGTAAATCACCCCTTAATGAAACATTTACTTACACATTTAAGGGATAAAAACACCAAACCTGCTTTATTTAGAACAATCACAAAAAAGATAACAACCCTGTTATCAATTTTTGCATCATATGAGCTATCATTACAAAAAAGCATAAGAGAAACACCATTAGAATCTTTTGAAGGCTATATAATTAATGAGCAAATAGTAGCAATTCCTATTTTAAGAGCTGGCCTTGGAATGATAGATCCAATATGTGACTTATTCCCTGAAGTCTCTGTTGGTTATGTAGGAATACAAAGAGACCATGAAACAGCAATACCTCATGAATATTATTATAAACTCCCTGACATTAAAAATAAAGTAGTTTTTTTACTTGATCCAATGCTTGCTACTGGTGGATCAGCTTCATATGCAATAAATTTAATAAAATCTGAAAAACCAAAAAAAATTATTATGCTTGCTATAGTTTCTGCTCCTGAAGGAGTATCTTTAATAAATAAAAATCACCCTGAAGTCCAGATATTTACTGCAAGTCTTGATAGAGAATTAAATTTTAAAAAATATATTTTACCAGGTCTTGGTGATATGGGTGATAGATTATATGGAACAATTTGAGATATTATCTTTTTAGTTAATTTTTAAGCAGGAATAAAAAATAAATATTTTTATAAATGGAGAATTATATGAATAATGAACAATTAAATGAGGTACTTAATATTTTTTCTCAAATTTCTAAAATCCCAAGATGTTCTAAAAATGAAGAAAGAATAGCAAAATACCTTATCAACTTTGCTTTAGAAAATAATCTTGAATACAAGATAGATAATCATAATAATGTTTTAATAAAAATTCCACCAACTAATGGTTATGAAAATCTTCCCGGAATAATCATTCAAACACATATGGATATGGTTTGTGAAAAGGACAATGATATAGTACATGATTTTAATAAAGACCCTATAGAATTAATTTTTGAAGGTGATTTTTTAAAAGCAAAAGGGACTACTTTAGGGGCTGATGATGGTATTGGAATGTCTATAGCATTATCTTATGCTAAAATGAAAAATTTACCACACCCTCCTTTAGAACTTTTATTTACTGTAGATGAAGAGACTGGTTTAACTGGAGCTAAAATGTTATCAGAAGATTTTCTATCATACAATTATATGCTTAATATTGATACCGACAGTGACAAAACTTTTATAATTGGTTGTGCTGGAGGGAAAGATGTTAAAGTTAAAATTAAAACATATTTTTCAAAATTAACTAATAATAATTTAGAAAATTCAATTAGAAAATTTATTTCTAATTATAACTTTAAAAATAGTGAAACTCAACTTCAAAATAACAAAAATTTAAATTTTTCTATTTTTGAATTAAATATAGATGGTTTAATTGGTGGGCACTCAGGTCTTGATATTAATAAAAAAAGAGGAAATGCTATAATAATTTTGATTAGATTATTAAATTATTTATTAGAAAGTAATATTCTATTATGCTTAGTATCTATATTTGGTGGACAAGCCCACAATGCTATTCCTAGAAGTTCTAAAGCAACAATAGTTATTCCTGAAATTTATGAAAAAGAATTTCTTGAAAAAATAAAAATATTCTCAGAACTTTTAATTTCTGAGATAAAATTTGATGAACCAAATATAAAAATCCTATTTGAAAAGATAAATGACAGGATAGATAAAAATAAAGTTGAAGAACTATTTTTTATAGATTTTCAAGAAACAAAAAAAATTATTAATTTATTAAATTTAATTCCTCATGGGGTTTTTACTATGTCATCTCAAATACCAAATCTTGTTGAATCTTCAAATAATTTTGCAAAAATAAATACAAACTTCAATGAATCTTCCTTTGATTTACTTTTAAGTTATAGATCATCAAATGATTCTGTAATGGCTTGGGCTATTTCCAAGATAAAATCACTATCAGAAATATTGAATTTTAATATTGAAATCGGAAATGGTTATCCATCCTGGACACCTGATATAGATTCAAAATTTCTTTATTTCTGTAAAGAATCATATAAAGAGTGTTTTTCTGAATACCCAAAAGTAGATGTTATACATGCGGGACTTGAATGTGGAATATTAAAATCAAAATATAAAAATTTAGAGGTTATTTCTTGTGGTGTAGAGCTGCATTCCCCACATTCACCTCAAGAAAAAGTATCAATAAGTTCTATAGAGAGAACTTTAAAATTTATAAATAAATTATTTAGTAATTGGAAAAATTTTTTTAATTAAAAAAAATTTTTTCTGGAGAAATTTTTGAAAAAAAAAGATAAAAATCTATTTATTTTATTTTTAATTATTATACTTTTTGTTTTTAGCAATATCATAAATTTCAAAAATATTTATTTTTCTAACTTTTATATTGTTTTAGGGGAAACAAAAGATTGGTTCTATGAAATTTTTTCAATGCAAACACAAGATGAATCTGAAAAAAAAATAGATATCAAAATAAAAAATGGTTTTTTCCCTTCTGGAATAGACTTTGATGGTTTAAACCTTACTATTTTATTTACAAAACTTTTTCCATATAAGATTAAAGAAATTTTAGAATGGAAAATTGAATCCACAGAACCAAACAAAAAGAATATTATAGAACTTCTAAAAAAAAATATAGAAAATGGATTTTTTCCTATAAATATTTCATACTCTGATTTTTTATTTATGGTTTTATTTATTAAATTTAAAGACCAACCTGCAATAAATTCATTTAATATTGGTATATACCCATATGATATTAATAAAAAAGAAGAATCATTTAAGATTATCTCTAAAAATATTAACGACTATATAAAAAGAGGATATATAATAAACGGTTTTTCCTCTGATAAACAAAATTTTTATTTGCTTTTTACTAAAACTCATTCTGATTTAAAAATAAAAAATTGGGCTATAGATTGGGTATTAATGCAAAACTACTCTTTTAACAATTACATGCTAGATATAAAAACAAAAAATAGAAAAATTATTGACATTAAACCTGATGATGAATTTTTAATACTTTTATGGATTGAAGAGTAAAATATCTTTAATATTTTTCTTACTTATATTTTCATTGTTTTTTATTTTTTCACAAACAAAAAACATTTTCTCCTTAATAATATTACTTATGCTATAAAATTTTTTAACATTAGATACATTGTACTGTAAAAAAGCTTCATCATAATCAAGAAAATCATAAGTTATACCATTTTTAATAAATATTGCTTTTAAACCATCAACTAAAATTTGATAATCTTTTTTTAATATAAGATCTCTCTTAAGTAAATTAAAAGTTTTCATTATATATGGATTGATTGAAAACTTTATAAATGATCCCTTTAATATTTTTTTTATCTGGAAAATAAATTGTTCAAATTTTTTAATCTCATCCTCAAATATTCCAATAATAAAATAAAACTTGAATCTATTAAATCCAAATTTTTTTGCAAAACTCAATATTTCAAAAATAAAATTATCTGTTATTTTTTTGCCTAATATAAATCTATCTTCTTCAAATGGAGTTTCTGGAGCTAAAGTAATAGTGTTTATTTTAAAATCTTTATAGTACATTAATATTTCTAAATTTTGATTTTCTTCTTCTAATCTTAAAGATGAAAAATGAAAATTAACATTTGGAAATTTTATTCTCAATTTTTTTAAAAAATCTATTTCTATTGGATAAGCAGATAAAATACCAATATCATTTTTATATTTACAAGCTTTAGATATTAAATTAAATAAAACTTGTTCATTAAATATTCTATGATTTTTAGAACTTAACCAATAGTTACAAAATCTACATTTAAATTTACAACCTCTTGAATATTCAATAAAGAAATAAAAATTCTTATTATTTAAATCAAGATAATAAGTATAAGATGGATTAAAAAAATCTTTACTTATAATTCTTCTATTAAAAATATAAGAATAATAACAGAAAAATTTTTTATATAAAGGCTCTATAATTAGTTCATTAGGCTTTAAACATCTATTTCTTAACTCTATCAAATCCTTAATTTCATCAATTTCTCCAATAAAAACAAAATCAGCAATCAACCCAAAAATGAATGGATTTAATAAAACAGAAGCTCCACCAATAAATATTTCTAATTTATTATCTTTTTCATTATTTCTCAATTCATTCAAAATAGTAATTTTTTCTAAATAAAAAGCAAAAAGAATATTAATTAAATCATACTCATAGGATATTGAAATAAAAATAATTTTGAAATCTTTTAAACTTTTATCTGTATCTGGTGAAAAAATTTTATCATTATCAAAAAAAAATCTTGATACTGTAAAATTCCATTGATTTAATTTTTCATATACCTTCTGAAAACCAAGATTAGTAGAACCAATATAGTAATTATTTGGGAAAAAAAGAGCTACATTCTCACCTTTTTTTTCTCTATTTAATAAAAATATTTCTTTAATATTTTTTGAGTTTACACTGTTTACTTTTAATTTTTTACTATAATATTTTTTCACAATAATCTTATTTTATTTCTTATCTAATAAAGTTGACTAATTAAATTTATTACATTTATTTAAGTTATTTTCCTTTAATCTTTTATTTTATCTAATTATTTTTAATTGCTTTATTTTTAATAAAAGAAGGAATATCATCTTCTCCAATATTAACACCTTTTAAAAATTCAACATGATTATAAGGGAAAATATTGGTATTTGAATTAACAACTTTCTTTACATTATCCTTTAATATTTCTTGAGATATAATTTCTTCCTTTTGAGTTGAAAAGCCTGTAGCTATAATTGTAATTCTAATTTTCTCCTTTTCTTTAAATTTTTCATTTCTAATAACCCCTGGAATAATAATAGCATCTGGATCCATTCTTTGAGCAACCATATTCATTGCTTCATTATATTCAGTCATTTGAAAATCATCTCCACATTCAATATTAACTATTGCAGATTTGGCTCCATCAAGAGTAGCATTTTCTATTAAATTGTTTGTTATAGCATTTGTAACCGCTTCAACTACCCTGTTCTCACCAGTACCTTCACCTATTCCCATAAGTGCATAACCAGAATCTTTCATAACTGTTTTAACATCTTGAAAATCTACATTTATATAACCATGTTTGGTTAAAAGATCGGATAAACCTTGTACAGAATGTCTTAAAATATCATCAGCTAAAGCAAATGCATTAAAAAATGTTATTGAAGCCCTAGTTAATTCGCTAATTCTATCATTAGGAATAACGATCAATGTATCTACAAAACTTCTTAATTTTCTTATTCCTTCTTCTGCTTTCTCAATTTTTTTCTTTCCCTCATGTTTAAAAGGTTTTGTAACAACAGCAACAGTTAAGCAACCTATCTCTTTTGCTATTTTAGCAACTACTGGTGCAGCTCCAGTTCCTGTACCTCCACCCATTCCAGCAGTTATAAAAACAAGATCTGCACCTTTTAATGCTTCTCTAATTTTATTTTGATCTTCCTCAGCAGCCTTCTCACCAAGTTCAGGATTTGCACCAGCACCTAACCCTTTTGTTACTTTAGTTCCAATTTGTATCTTTATTTGAGCTTTTGAATTACTTAGAGCTTGTTTGTCTGTATTAATTGCTATAAAAGTAACATCTTCAAGATTTTCTTTAATCATATGATTTACAGCATTTTGACCAGCTCCACCGACCCCTACTACCTTTATAACAGGGATTGGATAATTTAGATCCTCTGGAATATCTACATTAATGTTAAAATTCTCAACCATAAATCCCCCTCCCCTTAATATATGAAATATAGGATATTTAAAATATAAATAAAAAAGTTAATTAAAATTAAATTAAAAATTAGCTAATTTAAAAATTAATTTAAAAAATTTAAAATAAATATCAAATAATTATTTCTAATTATTTTTAATAATATAAACTAAGATTTAAAAAAATCCATAAATTTTTTTAAAGATTTTAATATTCCACCATTTTCTTCTTTTTTATAATCTTCTTTATCAAACTTTACTAATTTTAACAATCCATAAGCTACAGAATATTGAGGGTCATATACTCTATTGTCTACTGTTTTAAAACCAACTGGCTTTCCTAGTCTTACTGGATAATTTAAAAATTTATTACAAAAACTTTCCAAACCTTTAATTTTTGATCCTCCTCCAGTAATAACAATGCCTGCAGTTATATAATCTTTTAAGTTATTATTAATAATTTGATCTACTACCAAAGAAAATATATCTTTTAATCTTTCCTCAATTATTTGAGAAAGGTATTTCCTTTTTTCAAGTCGTGCTGGACTTGCACCAATCTGTGGGAGTTCAAACTTTTCAGTTTCATCAATATCATCAGAATTAGCATATCCTGCAAAAATTTTTATTTTTTCAGCTTCCTTTATAGGAACTTTTAGTAATATTGCAATATCTTTAGTAATATTAAATGAACCCATTGGAATAACAGAAGTATGATATACAGATCCATTATAAAAACAAATAATATCTGTAGTTTCTGCTCCAATATCTACAAGTAATACCCCCAATTCTTTTTCATCTTCCATTAAACAAGCTTCAGCTGAAGCTATAGATGATATAACAAGATCATTTATATTATAATTAGCTCTTGCTATTGCACTTTTTAAATTTTTAATTAAGGCTGATGAACCAGTAACAAGGTGGCATGAACCTTCAAGTCTAACCCCACTCATTCCTAAAGGATTTTTTATAGCGTCCTGGTTATCAACGATGTACTCCTGTTCAAGTACATGTATTATTTCTCTACCTTTTGGAACAACAATAGTCCTTGCTGCTTCAATAACCCTTACAATATCATCTTCTGAAACTTCATTATTTTTCCCAGTAATTGCAACAACACCTTTAGAATTTATACCAAAAAGATGATCTCCACCAATATTAACAATAAGTGAATCAACTTCAATACCTGACATTATTTCAGCTTCTTCAGTTGATTTTTTTATAGATTTAGTAGTTGCTTCAATATTAACAATAACCCCCTTTTTAATACCTTTAGATTCATCCTCACCTATTCCAACGATTGATATTGAATCTTCTTGATCATCATATTTACCTATAAGTGTACAAATTTTACTTGAACCAATATCACAAGCAGCTATAATTTTTGGTTTACCCATCATCATTCCTTTTCAACAATTCTCCCAATGTTACTTATCGATAAATCTAAATACTTTATTTTATCATTATCTCCAATAATTTTACTTATTAAAATTAAATTTTCAATCTTTTCTTTATTAAAATAAGTTCCAAATTTAGTATAAAAATTTATATTATTTAAATAAATATATATTTCTCCATTTTTAAATATCTTAATTTGAGATATTATCTTTCTATAATACTTATCTTCAGAAACAAATAAAAACCATTCAGGCAAGTTAATTTTTTTGCCAATTTCTGGTATAACATTTTCTATTGTAACAATTGGATAATTTAATAAATCAATTGATAAACATTTTTCTAAAATATATCCATCAGATGATAAATAATAAAAAACTCCATTATTTTCATCGTAAAAAATAAAACTTTTTTCTTTTTCAAATATTTCTATCAATATATTATTTAGAAAAAAAAACTTTATTTTAACATCTTTCACATAATATAAACTTTTTATGCTTTCTTTCAACTTTCTAGAAAAAAAATTTATAATAATTAAACTATCTAAATTATTTTCTTTAATAAAATCCTCAGATGATTTAACAGTTAAACCTTTAACCAATATTTTTTCTGGATATAAAATTTTTTTTCCTGTTACTTCTTCATAAATAATAATAAAATAAAATAGAATAAAAAAAATTATTATTGTAATTAAAAAAAATACTTTTAAAAATTTTAATAGACTTAATTTTTTTTCTTTATTTGACTTTTCTTTTGAATTAATTCTTTTGTAAATATTATCTTTAATTTCATATTTCATAATTATCTTTTTCTTTTATTTCTATTAGTTCCTCATTTGAAAAATAATTTACTTTTAATAATATCCATATCATTATTATAAAAATTAAATTTGAACTACCACCATATGAAACGAAAGGCAAAGTAAGTCCTGTTGGCGGTAAAAGACCTATTGAAACAAAAATATTTAAAATTGCCTGAATGACTATTAAGGCTATAATAAAAAAGGAAATCAAAAAACAAAAATTATCTTTCTGTCTTTTTACAATTCTAATTCCAGATAAAAAAATTAAAATATAAATTATAATAATAGAAATACCACCTATTAATCCTAATTCTTCATTTATTGCAGCAAAAATAAAATCAGAATAAGAAAGAGGAAGAACGTTTCCTGAAAAGATAGTTGTACCAACCCCTTTACCAGAAAAACCCCCACTTACGATAGCAGTAAAAGATTTTATTACCTGATAGCCAATATCATCAGAATATCTAAAAGGATCAAAAAAAGCAAGTAATCTATAACTCCTATAACCACTATATATTGATAAAATTACAAATAAACAAGTTCCAAAAGTAAGCAAATAAAATATATATAAAAAAGGAACTCCTATTATAAAATAAGAAACTATTAAAAACATAGAGAAAAGTATAGCTGTTGATAAATCTTTTTGTAAAATTATTAAAACAACATAAATTAAAGTTAAAATCAGTGGAAATAAAAATTCTTTATCATAGTTAAAAACTCTAGATTTTTTCTCACTCATTATAACTGAAAACACCAATATAATTGTAAGCTTTGCTAATTCTGATGGTTGAAAAGAAAAAAAACCTATTCTTATCCATCTATATGAATTATTTACAGAAAAGCTATTTTTAAAAATTATTGGAATAAGAAGTAAAATAAAATTTAAAACATAAATTAATATATAATTTTTTTTTATTAAACTAAAAAATCCTTTATAAAAAAAAATAATTACCCCTAAAATATTAGCAATAAAAATAATAACAACATGTTTTAATAGAAAAACTTTAGAAAGAGTTCGAGAATAAACCATTAATGAACCTATTGAAACTAAAACAAAAATAAGTATTAAAACTGAATAGTCATATTCATTTTTTTTTATATTTTGTATCATAAAAAATTAAATATATTAATTAAAATATATTTCAGTAATAAATTTTTTTAAATTAATACCATGCGAACCTTTAATAAAAAATAATTTTTTCATTCTTTCACTATTTATTAAATTTAAAAAGTCCTTATTATCATTAATAAAAATATTAAAAAAATTAATAAAATCATCAACTTTATTAAAAAAAGCAAAATAGCTACCAATTATCTTGTTATTTTTTATAATAATTTTTTTGTTTTTTTCTAAATTAAACTTTTTTATAAAAGATAAACTATTGAAAACTTTTTCATTTTTTATAAATATCTTAAAAAACATTTCCCCCACATAAAAAATTAAGGAATTTTTTCTAAATAAAATATCTAATAAAAATTTTTTATGAAATTTTTCAGATTTTTCTCCAAGTTCAAGCATATCACCTAATACAATTATTTTATAAAAATTCTTATAATTACTGAAAATCCAATTTAGAAATATCTTAAGAGAATCTGGATTAGAATTATAACAATCTTCTATAAAAACTAAGTTATTAAAATATTCATTTTTAATAACCTTTATATTTGCTCTACCTTCTGGTAACTCTATATTATTAATATTTTCAATTAACAACATTTCATCATCTATAAAAGTTTTAGCAATTTCATAGCAATAATAAAAATTTTTAATATTATGTTCTCCAATAAAAGGTAAACGTACAATATTATTATTTATTTTAACAAAAGATGAAAAAGAATCTTCGAATTTTTCTTTAATTATATTTATTTCCTCTAGTTTTTTTATTATTTTAAATTTTGATCTATTAATTTTTTCTATTTTTATCTTTCTAAAATTAAAAGATTTATCTTTAAATATTTTTTTTAAAAATTTGTCATCCATATTAATAAAAAATATATTATCTTTTTCAAAATTTTTTGTTATTGAAACTTTTTCTACAAAAATATTTTTTTTATTTTTAAAAAATTCAAGATGAGTATTACCTATACATGTAATAAAAGCATAATCAATTCTAATAATATCTACAATTTCTTGAATTTCACCAGGATGATTTGTTCCTATCTCAAGAATAAGGAAATCGTAAATAGAATCTTCATTTTTAGAAACATCATTAGTAATATTTAATTCATTTACAAAATAAAATAAAGTATTAGCTATGCCTATTATATTATTATAGTTTTTTTCATTCATTAAAACTTTATATTTGCTTGATAACAATTTATAAAGAAAATACTTGCAAGTAGTTTTTCCATAAGAACCAGTTATTCCAAATATTTTAATATTTTTTTTAAAATCATAATATGCAAGTCTTAAATAATCTCTATTAGGATTTTTTGAAACTATTATATTTTTAAAACTTTTTAGAATTTTTTCTCTGTTTTTTTGAAAAAAATTATCATTTATTAAAATCCCTGAAACTCTATTATTGATTTCAAAAATAAATTCTGAGCCATCAAACTTTTCACCCTTTAAACCTATAAAGAAATCTCCATCCTTAATCTTCCTTGTATCAGTGGATACTGATTTTATAATAAAATCTTGATCTCCATAAAATTCTAATCCAAGATTTAAACAGACATTGTAAAGTTTTGTAACCATTAAAATCCTCTAAATAAATTGTTTTACTCTATTCTAATAATTTAATAAATTTACAAACTTCTTCTTGATCTGAAAAGTGGTATTTTATACCCTTAATTTCCTGGTAGTCTTCATGCCCTTTTCCAGCAATTAAGCCAGCAGAATATTCTAAAAATCCTAGTAAATATGAGCATATAAAAATAGCCTTTCTTCTATCTTCCTCAATAATTACAACTTTTTCATTATTTTTTAATCTTTTTATTATAAATTCAACCTTTTCTTTGTCAAATTTATAAAATATGTTATCTAATTCAGCATCAAATTCATTCAAAATATCATTTCCTTTAATTTTAAAAGATTTTATATCATCAATACCATCTATTATTTCATTTATTATTTCAGAAGGATTCTCGTTTCTTGGATTATCAGATGTAATTATTACTAAATTAGAATTTTCATAAGCTATCTTTCCCATTTCTGGCCTCTTAGATTTATCTCTATCACCCCCACAACCAAAAACTGTTAAAATATAATTATAATTTTCATCTTTTAAAACATTAATTGAAGTATATAGAGAGTTAGAAGTGTGAGCATAATCAACATATATATCGTTAGATTTAAAATTTATCTTTTCAAGTCTTCCTTTGATGTAAAAATTAAAAAATTTATTATTAATATTTTTTATTTTTCTATATTTTAGAAAATATAAAGCGATTGAGGTAATAATATTGTAACCATTAAATTTTCCAATTAAGCTTGTTTTTATAGTAATAAAAAATTTATTGAAAAATTTAATTTTATATTCAGTAACACCTCTTAATGAAGATATTTTTTCTATATTAAAATCAGCATCTTTACTATAGCCATATGTATAAAGCTTAATACTATTATATTTTTTAACATAATCTCTTACTAGATAAAAATTTCTATCATCAATATTCGCAAGAACAAATTTATTTTTTTTATTTGAAATACTTAAAATATCAATTATCTTTAGTTTTGCATTATAATAATTCTCAAGAGTTTTATGAAAATCAAGATGATCTGAAGTCATATTGGTAAAAACAAGGCCATCAAAATAAATAGAATGAAACCTAAATAGTTCAGAGCCTATTGAAGTAACTTCCATAAAAATATTCTTAGATTGATTCAAATTTGAAATTATTTCAAATAAATCCCAAATCTCTGGACTAGTAGGAGTTGAGAAAATAAAATTTATATCTTTTTCACATTCATTAACTCCTAATGTACCAATTGATGAACTATTTTTATTATAAAAATTAAAAAGTTGTCTTGTTATATTAACTGTTGATGTTTTTCCATCAGTTCCAGTAACCCCTATTATAAATTTTTTTTCATCTATAAAGTAATTAATAAATTTTACTAAAAAATTATATAAAAGTTTAGTATTATTGCAATTTATAAATATTTTATTAATATCAATTAACTTATTCTCTTTTGATGATTCATTTGACTTTAATAATTCAGAAATATTATTACAATCAATAGAAAAATATTCTTTAATAAAAGCTATAAACGACTTATATCTTTTGTTTTTATATAATATTTCTTCATTAAAATCTAGAATTAAAATATCAGATAAACTAAAAATCTTCTCAAATTCATCATAAGGATTAAATCTATTTCCTTTTATAAAAACAAATATTTTGTTAATTTTGATTTTATTTTTTTTAAAAAATTCTTCTTTTTCAATAAAATTGTCATTATTTGAACTATATAATTTCCTTGTGTCGTGAAAAATATAATCTCTATTTATAAATATATTTTGATTTTTTATATTATGTGCTGAAAAATAGAAATTTTTATCAATAACTTTTATTTTTTCAATATTTTTATTTAAATAACAAACAAATTTATTAAAAAGTAAATTTTTATTTTTTTTTATTTTAAAACTAAAATTTGTCAATTTCCCACTCCCTAGAACAAAATAAATATTTAAAAAAACTAATTCCTTTTTTCCAAAATTAAAATATCATCTTTTTCTACTTCTATCAGATTTTCATCCCTTAAATTTTCATTAATTCTTATTTTTGATAGCATTTTTTCTTTTATCATCTTGAGATTTTCATTTTCTTCTTTTAACCTATTTATTTTTGAATCAATTTCAAAAATCTCTTTTTTCAAATTTATTATTTTATATGAAATAAAAAAACTAAACAAAAATAATATTACCAATAATAAAAAATTAATGATTTTCATAGTTAATCCCTTGTAACATCTTTATTTTTTCATAAATCCTCAATTTTGCAGATCTTGAAGATGGATTAAGCTTTATTTCCTCAGAATCAGCTAATATCGGTTTCTTAAAAACTTTAACAAAATATCCTTCCTTTTCAAGATCTAGAAATTTCTTCTTAACAATCCTATCCTCAAGAGAATGATAGCTTAATATAAATATTCTACCTTTTAATATCGTCCTATCAGGAATAAAAGATAAAACTTTTTCTAAGTTTTCAAGTTCATTATTTACATATATTCTTAATGCTTGAAAAACTCTAGTCGCTGGGTTTATTTTATAATTTCTCTTAAAACCTACAGCTTTTTTAACTATATTTTCTAACTGGGAAGTTTTCATTATTTTAATTTTTTTTCTTTCTTCAACAATAAAATGAGCGATCTTTCTTGAGTATCTTTCTTCTCCATATTTATAAAAAATATCAGAAAGTTCTTTTTCAGTAAATTTATTTATAATTTCATATGCTGGGATTTTAGCATATTTTGATAATCTCATATCAAGAATTTGATCTTCTAAAAAAGTAATACCTTTTTTTGATTCTTTAATATGATACATTGATATTCCAAGATCAAATATAGAGAAAGAAACAAAATTTAAATCCAATTTATTTAAAATTTCAGGTATTTTTACAAAGTTATCATTAAACAAAAAAACTCTGTCTTCATATATCTTCATATTTTTTTGTGCTATTGAAAAAACTTCCTCATCTTGTTCTATACCTATTATTTTAATATTCGGGAACTTTTCAAGTAGAATTTTACTATAACCTCCCTCTCCAAAGCAAGCATCAAGGATATAAATTTCACCTTTTATAGCATCTATATTTATGTTTTCAATTATTTTATTAATTAATACAGGCTTATGCCAATCCATTCTAAAACCTTAAATAAAAAATATTTAAAAATATAAATATAATTAATTTAAAAATTATTAATATTGAAAGAAAATTAAAAAATTAAATAAAATAAATTTATTTTTTTTTTGGGAAATAATAAACCAAAAAATTAAAAATCAAAATCTCTAATGTTCTTTGACAGGGATTCTATCTGGTCCCCAGAATATTTAAACAACCCCTCCCAATTTTCCAGAGACCAGATTTCAATTTTCTGAATTGCACCAAGTAAAACTACATCTTTGACGATTCCAGCATAATTTAAAAGAGGTTTTGGAATAGTAAATCTTCCCTGTTTATCAAGCTCAATATTTTTTGCAGGAAAAATAAAAAACCTCATAAAAAGCCTATCTTCCTTATTTTTATAAAGAAGATTTTCACTAAATTTTTTAATGACCTCTTCCCAATTTCCCTCTGGATATAAAAGTAAACATTTTTCAAAACCTCTAGTTATTACCCATCTTTCTTTGCCGGAATCAATATTTGAAGAATCCCCCTCCCCATCTTGATTTCTAAAAGTGGATGGTAATATGATTCTTGACTTTTCATCAAGTGAACAAAAATATTCTCCATAAAATTTTTTTTCCACAAATATCCACTTTAATCCACTTTTCTCCACAAATTATTATATTTTAAATCTAATTTGTCAAGTAAAATTTTAAAAAATTTTCATTAATTTTTTTAAAATTTAATAATTTAAAAATAAATACTATTTATATCATCAAACTTAAAAGACAATTAAATAAATAATTTATTTTTTTCTTTAAATATTTTTTTTTTAAACTATTTATTAAAAAAAATAAATAATTTAATTAGATATTTTATTAAAAAGGAAAAAAAATGGAGATTTTAAAATCGATATTTTTCTCTTTAGTTCAATCACTGACCGAATTTTTACCTGTATCATCTTCAGGGCACCTTTTGTTTTTTAAAAATATTTTAAATTTTGAAGAATATGGAATTTTTTATGATATTGTTTTGCACGCAGGTTCTCTTGTAGCTATTATATTTTTCTTTTACAAAGAAATAAAAGAATTAATATTAAATACTATAATAGAGTTGAAAGATTCTATAAAAAAAGATAAAAATGAAAAATTAGACATTAAAAACAAAAAATATAATATCCAAAAATTTTATATAAAGATAAATGAAACTTTTAATAAAAAAAATACAAAAATTCTTACTTTTTCAATTATTTCAACTTTTGTTACCTTTACCTTTTACATTATATTTAAAAAAATCTTTGATTATTTAATAGAAAATCCAAAAATTTTACCTTTTACTTTTTTAATAACAGCAATTTTAATATTTTTATCTTATTTATTTTCTAAAAATTATAAAAATGAAAGCTTTTTAAACATAAACAATAAGACATACTTTTTCCCTTTAATTATTGGATTCGTACAAGGTATAGCAATACTTCCCGGAGTTTCGAGATCTGGATCTACAATTTCAATGGCTTTAATTTTAAAAACAAACAAAAATGAGGCCTTCTTTTATTCTTTTTTATTATCCATTTATGCTATTGGGGGGAGTTTTTTATTTTCATTATTAGAATTAAAAGGATTTGAGCTTATAGTAAAATCCCCTTCAATATATATATATGGCTTTTTTTTCAGTTTTATTTTTAGTTTTTTAACACTAAAATTATTAAAATTTCTAATCAATAAAAATATATATTTCTATTTTTCTATTTATGTTTTAATCCTTTCATTTTTTAGTTTTTTAAGATTTTATTTTTAATTAAATTTTCATAAATAAAATCTAATCTTTTACCACTATTATTTTTAATATTAATTTCATTTTTAACTTTTTTTATTATTTCTGAATGTAATTTATTAATCTCATTATGAAAAACATCACTTTGATTTTCTTCTTCTTTTTCAAAAGTTATTCTAAACTTTGGATTATATTTTAAATTATTTCTTACTACATTAAGGTCCCCTTAAATATATTTAAAAGTAAATTAAGATCATTATCTATATTAATTATATTTAAGTTAAAATTTGATTCAAAATCTTTGAGCTTTTTTGCTTAGGTACCTATTTTTAATCTTAGCAGTATCTTTTAGTATAAATATCTTAAAATATTTTAATATTTTATTTTTATTGAACTCTTCAAATTTTAGACAATTACATATATTATCAAATGCTTTTTTGAATTAGTCTTATAGAAAGATTAAGATCTTTTTTTAATGATCCTTAAGATTCTAAATCTATTAATATATTTTTCTAAGGGATTATCAAATATATTATAAATTAAATCTTTTCTTACTTTTTTTAAATTTAATGAAAAAAATTTAATTAATTTAATAAAAAAATAATTGATAATAGTTTAAATTAACAAAATTATTAGAGTCTAAATCTTCTATAGAAATATTGATTAAAAATCTTTTTTTCTTAAATTCTATTTATCCACCTTATTTTTTATTTTCTTTATTTATAATAATCCATATATAAGACAAATTTTGTCATACAAATAATTTTTTTTTAAAATTTTCTCTTTAAATTTTTTATTATTAATTTAAGTTTCTCTAAATAAAAAGAGTTTCACTTAATATTTGATGGAAGTTAAAAATAATGAAAATTTAAAAATTAATATTTTAAATTCTGGATCAAATGGAAATTCAATTATAATTGAAAATTGCTCATACAATATTATTATTGATATTGGAATCTCAAAAAGAAATTTTTTAAATATATCAAAAAAACTAAAAATAAATTTAAATAAAAGAAATTTTTTATTTATTACACATTTTCATGATGATCATGTAAAAGGACTTCCTTATTTAATAGAAGATATAAAACCTATAATATTCATTTCTGATAAAAACAATTTTTTAATTAATATAGAAAATTTTATTAAAACTAACAAAAGCAACAAATGTGCAGAAAAATTATTACAATTTACAAAAAAAAATTACATATTTGTTTTTGAATTTAATAAAAAAAATTTATTAAAAAATATTAACAATTTTTATTTTATTCCAATTCAAACATATCATGATGACAATAAATCTTCATGTTTCTTTTTTAATATTGAAGGAGTAAATATTTTTTACCTTACTGATACTGGTAAAATAGACAGTCAAATGCACAATCTTGGTTTTATTTCAGATTTAATATTTTTAGAATCAAACTATGATGAAAATATGCTAATTAATGGAACATACCCTATAAACCTTAAGAAAAGAATAATTTCAGATTTTGGTCACCTTTCTAATAAACAATCTATTGAATTTATTAAATATTTACTAAACATGAATTTTATTAATTTAAATAAAAATAATATTAATAACAACAAAAATAATAATAATTCAATAAATATTAAAAATATAGATACAATAAAAGAATTCAATTACAAAACTTTTTTATTGTGTCACATAAGTGAAAATAATAATAATATTGAGAGTATAAAAAAAGAAATTTTGGAAAATCTTGATATTTATGAAAATATAAACAATTTAAATTATAAAAACAACAAATTTGAAATTAATATTATAGAAAGAAATAAATATTATTCTTTTTATTATAAAAAAAATGAAAAAAAAATAACAGATTTTTTAGTTTTTAATGACTAAATTATTATTTTTTTTGATTAAAAAAAATTAATATTATTAGTTAATATTTTTTCAATAAAACCTCTATTTTTTAAAAATAAATTTTTTTTAATCAATTATCAATTTTTTCAGCAACTATACACATAACATCGCCAAAATTAAATTTTTTTGCTAAAACATCTACCAACTTTTTTATTTTTTTATATTTAAATCCAACAGGTATAAATCCCCATGATTCTTGAAAATATGGATTAAAGCCAGTTTTTTTTAACATATTAATAATTGTTTTTTTTGTAAATAATACTAAATGATCTGGAATTGCAGATCTCCAACTTTTTTTGTATATATAAAATGCAGGAGAATCTAATCTTGGAGTAGTAATAATTATTGAACCTCCAGGTTTTAATATTCTTTTTACTTCAAACAAAAAAGACATAGGATCTTTTAAATGTTCTATTAAATGTGAAAAATGTATTATATCATAATAATTAGATGGTAGCTTAGCATTTTCAAGAGTATCATTGATAACATTTACTTCAAAATTCGTTTTAGCAAATTCAGCTGATTCTTTACATAACTCAATGCCTAGTTCTTCCATACCAAGATCTTTAAAATATCTTAAAAGTAAACCAGTAGCACTTCCAATATCTAAAACCTTTTTTCCTTTTAATGGAGCAAATCTATTTTCAAAATCAATATCTTTAAGAGTCAATCTTTGTAAATGATGAAAATTCTGATGATTTTTAATCTCATATTCAAAATATTTTTCATCATATCTATTTTTTAAGTGTTCAAATTCTGGTTGCAATTCTTGAAAAACAAGGTTGCAATTCTGGCATTTTACATAATAAAATTTATCAAGATTTAAAAAAAGTTTCTTTCTTTCAGATCCACAAAAAGGACAATTTTTAATCTCCATTCTTTCATTTTCTCTTATATTATTCCTCATATAAATATCTTCATTAAGCTTTTCCATCTTTATCCTCTTTCATAATATAATAAATAATGCATATAAAAAAATATACTTTCAAAAATTAATATAAATAATTAATTACTGTTTTTTAATAACAACAAAGTATCCATTTAAAATTTTCGAATATATTCCAGTTTTCTCAAATTTAATTCTTGAAGCTTTCTGAGATACTTCTATTATTTCTCCATTCGCTTGAATATTATTATTATCATATAAAAAAGAAAATTCTTTATCTTTTAATTTCAACTCTTTGTTGTTTAATATTATTACTTTATCTCCTTTCTTTATCCCATTTTCATATCCAACATTAATAATAGCCTCATTCCCTTCAACTTTTATAATCTCTGCTCTTAAAGGTATAAGTTCATTTATTAAAGTATAAAAATAATATATATTATCAAGCAAAGCAAACTCACTCTTATAATAAATTCTCTTTGAAAACATTGTTTGAAGGTTTGAAGTATTAATTATCTTAAAATTAATGTCAACATCCTCTATTAAATTATATACTTCAAAAATCATACCAAGTTCAATTTTATTTTGAAGTGCATATTTTGATAATGATTCTAAAGAATTAAATTTACCATTTACAAAAATAATATTAAAATTCTTTGCATATAATTTTATAATATCATAAATGTATTTCTGTAAATATGTAAGTTGAAATTCATCATACTTAATGTCATCTTTAATATACAAAAATATTCCTAAATTTATTTTTGTTTTAGTAAATACTTCACTATCAGGACTTAAATTATATTTGGATTCAATCATATTTTTAATATATTTTTGGAGAATTTCTTTATTTTTTTGAAAGGTTTGAATTCCAAAAGCTTCTAATAAAATATACTGTTCAAGTTGCTCAAATATTAAGTTTTTTGTTTTTAAAATATTTAAATAAAAATTTCTATAATCTAGATTTGAAGGCTCAAGTAATGTAGCAACTTTAATAAAAAATTCTCCCTGATTTACGTAACCACTTCTATAAAAATATTGTCCCCATTTAAAAACATCTTTTGAAATCTCTTTCCTTAAATTTATGTTTAGTTCTCTGTTATCAATAAGTATCTCCCTTAAAACATTAGAAAGTAACTCATCACCTTTATAAACATTAAGACTCTGTTGAATTACATCAATTGCTTTATCAAACAATTTATTATTGATATAAAGATCTATTAAAGGCCATATATAATCAAGATTTTGTGGATCTTTTTTTATAAGATATTCAAATATTTCTATACTTCTTTGTAAATTTCCATTAAATTTAGCAAGTTTCCCCTCATATTCCATAGCAATTTCATTTTCTGGATTAATTTTATATAAAGTTTGAAGATAGAAATAAGCATTCTGGTAGTCTGCTTTCTCCCAAAAAAAATTTATAAGTTCTTCATATATCTCTTCTTCATAAGGGGCAAGATTAATAGCTTTTTGCAAAAAATTTACAGCAAAATTTTTTGAGCCAGTATTGTAATAAAATTTATAAAGTAATAAATAAGTTTTCCAATCATTTGGGTAATCTTTTAATATATTATTATATATATTCAAAGCTTGAGGAAGATATCCCTGTTTATAGTATATATCTGCTTCAAGATAATAAACATCAAGAAAAGTAGGTTTTAATTTTTTAATTTTGTTAATATAACTAAAAGCTTTTTCAAAATTACCTGTATTTGAATATGTTAAGGCAATATAATAAAGCAATAGATGATCAGTAGATACAAGTTTTTCAGCTTTGAGAAAATATTCTAGACTTAAATTAAAATTTTTTAAATTATAATAAGACAAACCTAGATAAAAAATAGCATCATAATAGTTTGGGTTTTCAGAAATTGAATTTAAGAAAAACTCAATAGCTTTCATATAATTTTTTTCATTATATGCTAGTAAACCTTTATTAAAAGATTCCAAAGGCGAAGCAATTAAAAAATTATATATAAAAAAAAAGAACAATAATAGCATAACAATTTTTCCTCTGTATTTATATCTAAAAATAGTATTCTTATGAAGAATATATAATTTTTCCATATAAATATTCCTTAAAATAAATTTATAAAGAAAAATTCAAAATTAAGGATTTATGATTTTCATATAATATCCAAGCCAATTTTTCCCCACTCTACCATTATAATTTACTTCAACCATAACTTTTCTAAAAAAATCTTCTTTATAAATAAAAGGAGATTTGTAATAAACAATATAACATGGAGATTGATAATTTATAAATTTTAATAACACCTTTTGAGCATTGAAAAGATCATCACCTTCATAAAAAGCCCCCCCTGTTTTAGAAGCAAGCTCTTTTAAAAATGTCTTTCCATTTCCATCTCCAATATAAAAAACATATACAGGGATATAATTTATCTTTGCATAATTTATTATATCATTCTGAGAATAGTAAAGAAAAGAATCATTCTTATAATTACCATCAGTTATGTAAATAATACCACCTTTTAAATATTTTTGAAAAAAAGAAGTAATAGAAGAATATAAATTTCTATCACTATTTTTATAATCAGAATAATTCTCCTCTTTTTTCACCTGATCAAATATTTTTAATTTATCATTACTAAAATTTACAATTTGATTTGTTAAATTTGAAAGAAAAAAATTATATTTTATCATATTTTCATCAGAGTTAAATATTTGAGTTAATATAGAAACAATTTTATCTATTTTATTCTTCATTGTTGGAAAACTATCAATAACTATTGAAAGACTTTTAAAATCATCCCTAAGATAAGAAAATTCAGTTGACAGTCTTGTTATCTTACTGTCATACTCCCAAAATGAAAAATTATTATCAGTAAGACCATAGATTGTATTTCCAAATTGATCCTTAACAGAAACATAAGCAACAACAAGAGGCCAACTTCTAATATCTATTCTTTCAAGCTTCACATCCAAGTTAAGATACAAAGCATTTCTTGGAACAAAGTAAACTATTTCTGCTCTGTATGGATCTGTTACTATTAAATTTTGATTCTTATCTATCAAAATGTAATAGGGATCAAAAAATTCATAATTACCTATTTCAACCTTATCAATTGTTTTCAATTCAAAATTATAAATGTATATTTCCTTGTTGTCTAATATATATAGATATTTATCAAAAAAAAGAGTTAATCCCTTTGGCGATTTAAGTACATTTTCTCCTATTGAATATATATAATTTCCCCATAAATCAAAAACATCTACTCTTTTATTATAATTATTACTTATATACAATACTTTTCTAGTAGAATCAAACACAATATCAATAGGTTTAAAAAATTTACCATACTCTTCACCATACTCTCCAAAATAAAATAAAAAATTTCCATCTTTATCAAATTTAACTACTCTATTGTTACCTTGATCAATACAATAAATTTGTCCTTCATTGTCTATTGCAATACCTGCTGGTCCATTCAATATACTTTTTTTATTATTGTCCAAACCTATTTTTTTTAGTATTGTCCCATTTTTTGTCAATTTATAAATTACATTATTTTTATAGTCAGAGACATACATTGTATTATCATTTTCATTAAATACAACATCATAAGGGTAACCTAAAAACTTTCCAAAAATATTTATTGACCTTTTAACTTCCCCATTTACAAGTTCCATAACAGAATAAGCTCTATGAGATGCAAAATATACATTATTTCTTGGATCTACATCAAGACCAAGAGGCCAAATAAAAAAGCTATCTTTTAATTTTTTGCCATTTATCTTTGAAAAAAAAGTAAATTGATCTATTTTTATATCTTTTGTTAATTTACCTTCTTGAAACATTATATTATTTACCATATTTTCAAGCTGTTGATCCTCAAATCCAAGCTCTTTTAAATTTTGCCATTCTACTAAAGCATTTTGAATAAATCCTGATTTATAATAACTCCATCCAAGAAAATATCTTGCAAGAAAATCTTTCGGATTAAAAGATACCGATTTTTTTAAAGCAAGAATTGCTTGTTGATAAAATTCACTATTATAAAAAAGGATTCCTTCTTTACGATTAATGTCTGCTTTTACTAAATCAGCATTATTTTGAGAAATAAAAAATAATGATATAAAAACTAAAAATAAAAATTTTAATAGATTACCCCTTTTCAATTCCCCCTCCCATAATTAAAATAAAAAGATAGCCTTTATAAGAAAAATAAATTTTCAAAAAAAAATAACAAATCTTTTATTGCATCATTACAAAATATATTATAATCAATAAACAATTCATTATTAAAAAACACAATATAAAAAAATAATTAAGCTCTAAATTTCTAATAATATTTAAATAAAATTAAAAAATATTTATAAATCTATATAATTCACACATTATAATAATACAAATTTTTTAAAAGTAAATACAAAAAATAAAAGTTGAAAAAAGAATTTAATGTTCTAATATTTTATAAAGAAAAAAAATAAAAAAGGGGAAAAAATGAAAAAAATAAAATTTTTTATCTTTATTTTTCTATTATCTCTTTCCAGTTTAATGTTTGCACAAAGTTTTACTCAGGTTAATGTTACTATTACAGCTAATGTTACAGCTCAAGTTTACTTAAATGGACAATATAGAGGAAATACCCCCTTAACTCTAACACTTCAAGTAGGAAGATATTCATTAAAACTTGTTGCAAATGGTTATCAAACCCTTGAAACTTCTATTGAAGTTAAACAAACAGGTTCAAATACTTTTAATTTTAATCTTATTCCAATTTCTCAACCAGTACAAACTCCACAGCCACAACCTCAACAAACTGGTTATGGAACTCTAATTGTAACAGCTGATTATCCATCTTATGTTTACATAAATAATGTAAGATATGGTGAAACTCCTTTTAACAAATCTGTTGCTGCAGGAACATATACACTTGTTGTAGAACCAAAAGATAAAAAGTATCCTGCACAAACTAGAACTATAACTATAATAGCTAATCAAACGACATCAGTTACAATTCAGTTTGTTGTAGCTCAAAAATACTCCATTACAATTGAAACAAATGTGTCATGTGAAGTTTATATTAATGGGCAAATTGTTGGAAATACTCCTATCAATATAAATCTTGAAGAGGGAACCTATAACTTAAGACTTGTACCAAGGGTATCTGGCTATCAAGAAATGACAACTACCATAAATGTAAATTCAAACAATAGATTTTATTTTACATTACAACAATCAACCTTTAATATTGGTATAAGCACTAATGTTCAATGCGATGTTTATATTAATGGTAGACTTGTAGGTACATCACCATTAAATATAAGCTTAACTAGTGGAACATATTCTTTAAGATTAGTTCCTAAAGTTGCTGGTTATCAAGAACTAAATACTTCATTTACAGTTACCCAAAACAATAATTTTGTATTTACTTTAGAAGCTATTAAAGTTGCTATTAAAATAAATTTGCCACCTTCAGCTCAATTATATATTAATGGAGAAAAAATTAATTGGAATGCAAAAGATAATATTATTTATTTAGCTCCTGGTAAATATAAAATTAAAATTACTTATCATGACTTTGTTATAGAAAAAGAAATTACCATTGAGATGGGGAAATCAATTAGTATAAGCTTAATAATGGATATGGTAATTTCATATTAATTAATATTTAATTTAATTTAATTTAATTTAATTTATTTTATTTTATTTTAGTATATTTTATTTTATTTAATATAAAATTATTAAATTTAAGGAAGCAGTAAGAAAGATTAATTTCTCTTCTGCTTCCTTTTTTAATTTATTAAATTTTATTTTTTTAAAATATTAAAATTAATTTATTTTAATTTTTTTTATGATATAAAATCTTTAAAAAAGAGGAATGTAAACTATTTATTTATGATAAGGCAAAATTATCATACGCACTGTAATCTATGTGACGGAAATAATTCAATAATAGAACTAGTTGAAGAAGCTATAAAATTTAATATAGAAATATTGGGGTTCTCTTCTCATGCTCCACTACCATTTTTTCAGGACTGGGTTCTTACAAATGAAAAGTTAATTATATATTTTAATGAAATAGAAAAAGCAATTAAAGATTATCAGGATAAAATAACTATAAAAAAATCGTTAGAAGTAGATTTTATACCGGGAATTTCTTCACCTCAAATTTTTAAAGAAATATATAACCTAGATTATGTCATTGGTTCAGTTCATTTTCTTCCTTCAGATGAAGATAATTATTTAACTGTTGATGGAGAAGACAACGATTTTAAATTAATATTAAAAACTGGGTTCAATAATAACATAAAAAAAATGGTTGAATACTACTACTTTCTAATAGAACAGATGTGTATTCAAAATAAAATTGATATTATTGGTCACTTTGATTTGATAAAAAAAAATAATAAAAATAGTGCTTTCTTTGATGAAAATGAAAATTGGTACCTACAAATTGTCGAAAATACATTAAAAAATATAAAAATAAAAAGCTCAAATATTCCTATTTTTGAAATAAATACAGGTGGCATAGCAAGAGGATATATAAAAGAGCCTTATCCATCATTGAAAATAATTAGTTTACTAAAAAAATATAATTTTGACATTACTGTCAATTCTGATTGTCATAATAAAGAAAATTTATTATTTTATTATGATGAGATATATAATATTTTAAAAGATATTGGCTTTATGCAAATAATGAAATTAAATGAATACAATAAATGGATAGGAGTTAAAATATAAGGCATGGAATCAATTAAAAAAATATTTAAAATAGGTCCTGGTCCTTCTTCAAGTCATACTATTGGACCATCTATTGCATTAAAAAAATTCCTTAATAAAAACTTTGAAATTATTAAAAATGATAAAAGAAAAATAGACAAAATAATAATCTCTTTATATCATTCACTTGCTTTAACTGGGAAAGGTCATTTTACTGATAAAGTATTGGAAGAAATTATAAAAAAATGTGTTAATAGTGAAACAAATAATAAATTTACTAAAAATTTTAATTTACAAATAGATTGGAAATACGATGAAAGATTACCTTATCATCCAAATGGTCTAAAAATAAAAAGTATTGATCAAAATGGGAATATTATCTTACAAAACATATTTTATAGCATTGGTGGAGGAGATATTGTAGAAGAAATAGATGGCAAGATAATAAAAGAAGATAGCAAAGAAATTTATTATTACAAAAAAATGGAAGATATATTAAACTATTTAAAAAAAAGTGGTAAAACCTTTTGGGAATACGTAGAAGAAATTGAAGGTAAAGAAATATGGGATTTTTTGGAAGAAATATGGGCTAATATGATAAAAAGTATAAAAAATGGGTTAAAAAGTGAAGGCGTATTACCAGGTGATCCTTGCCTTCCAAGGAAAGCCTCCATCTATTATACAAAATCTCTTGGTTATAAAGGTACACTGAAAAAAAGAACTCAAATTTTTTCATTTGCTTTAGCAGTTGCAGAAGAAAATGCCTCTGGAAACATTGTTGTAACAGCTCCTACATGTGGCTCAGCTGGTGTACTTCCAGCAGTTTTATATCACATTATGACAGAGTACAATATTGATAATAAAAAGATATTAAAAGCTCTGGCGACTGCAGGCTTGATTGGAAATCTTGTAAAAAATAATGGCTCAATTTCTGGTGCTGAGGTTGGCTGCCAAGGAGAAATTGGAACAGCTTGTTCTATGGCTTCTGCTGCAGCTACTCAAATATTTGGGGGAACACCTTCTCAAATTGAATATGCGGCAGAAATGGGGCTTGAACACCATCTAGGACTTACATGTGATCCTGTTGGAGGTTATGTTCAAATTCCATGCATTGAAAGAAATGCTTTTGCTGCAACAAGAGCATTGGATATATCAATTTTCTCTATTTTATCAGATGGCTCACACAGAATATCATTTGATAAAATAGTAGAAGTTATGAAAAAAACTGGACACGACCTACCTCATATCTATAAAGAAACATCCCTTGGAGGACTTGCAAGTATAGAGTTAGAATAAGAAATTAGAATAAATAAAATTAATACTTATAACCTCTTTTAAAAAGTTCAAATTTTATTTTAGCACTTTTTTCTTCTATGTTTGAAAGTCTTAAAAAATAAATATTTGCTTTATCTTTCTGATTATTTCTTTCATAAATTAATGCAATAGTTAAAAGAATCTCTGCTTCCATTTTTTTGTCACCCTTTTTATTAAAAAGCTCTACAAGAAAATTAAAATCAGAAATTGCAACTTCAAGTTTATTAAAAATTTGATTAGGAACAGAGCAAGAGACATTAGCCCTATTAAAATAGACATTTATAGCTTTTTCTATATTCTCATCATTAAATCCCTCTTTTTGTAATTTTTCATTTATTATTTCAACTGCTCTGTCTAAATATTTATAAGCCTCTAAAACATAGTTAATGGCTTGCATAGGATTTTTAGTTTTACCTCCTTCCATAGCTATCAGAGAACCTTTATATGCCAAAGCAACTGGTTCTTCAGGATTTAAAATTAAAACTTTTTCAATTATATCTTTCGATTTATCATATTCACCAAGACCAAAGTAACCTATAATTTTATCTATATCGCTATTAGATTTTAGCTTCTCTTTAAATTCAGAAGTTATTTTCTCACTCTCTTTTTTCTCTTCCATCTCTTTTTCTTTTTCAAGTTTTTTAATGGTAGTTTCTAAATCTCTATTATAAAAAGATAATTGTTTTTTCAAAACTTTTCTTTCATTTAAATAGTCAATATTTTTATTAAATCCTTTAATTTCTATAGGTTTTAAAACTACTTTTTCTTCTTCGTTCTTATATTTACCACCTAAAATATCTGCTTGAGAAAAATTTTCAGGAACAAATATATCATAAACTCTTGGACCATTTTCCCATTTTAAACCACCCCCATATCTATTAGATGCTTCTTCTTTTATGTTTAACCAATCATTATTAAAACCATTATCACTTAAACCAGATACTATGTAATGAAATGTTTTTCTTCCATCAAGGACTAATTGTAAAAAAGGTGTATTTAATGGAATCTGAATAATTATTTTATTTTTCTCATTAACAATATAACATGGTATAAAGACAAAATTTTCCTCATTATAAATGCACATTTTTGCTTTATCTTTTATCTTCCCATCAATCAAAATGAAAATATCCCAGGGATGCTCTTGATCAAAAGAGATATATTCACCACCATTATAAATTGTTTTAGTAGAACCAGTTTTAGTACCATTAATATCTATATATATACCAATATTTATCCCAGATAGTTTACTTTCATAGTTAAAAATGTTTGGAATCTTAAACATAGTAATAGATATTTGCCAAAATGCATAAGGTTCATTTAAAGAATTATCAATCAAAGGTCTATAAACTTCATAAGATACTAGATCACAAATATTTTTATAGTTATAATTTTCATTTAACGGGTAAGTATATGTTCCATCTCCATTATCATCAGAAACCTGATCGTTTATCCTTTCAATTATAATACCTCCAGATAAAGCTGGGTCAACATCTATTTTAATTAATTTTTCCAATACCGGTTCAATTAAATTTGAACTAAATATAAACCAAAGTGGAATAGATAAGATCAACATAATTTTATAATTTTCTAAAATTAATAATTTTAATTTTTTTATAAAATTTTTAATATTTATTTTTAACATAATCAATAGCTCCTAAAAACTATTTTAATAAAAATGAACCTTTTAATAATAGATTTATTAATCTATAAATAGTACCTTGGGCAAATCCCCCAAGAATTATACTTCCTATTAAAAACCCTGAAAAAATCATTAAAGTATGAGCAGAAAATATTTGTAAAAATGTATTTTTCAAATAAACATTAATTTTGCTTATTTTTTTATCTATTTTTTTTAAGGTTCCTTCTGAATAATTATTATCTCTAGTATTTTTTGAATTTATTTTTTTTTCAAAATCATTATGATAAAAACTAACATACTCCAAAGCTCTAACTTGACATTTATCGATACATTCCCCACACTTTAAACAAGTTGTTAAAATAGGGTTTTTTTCATATTTAATTTTTTGTTCGTCAATTGCCATTACAGGGCAGACATTAGCACATCTAAGACATTTAACACATTTATCAAAATTAACTCTTACTCTAAATAAAGATAGTTTATCTAAAAGAGATGCTAATGCCCCATACGGACAAAAACTCATACAATGGGTTCTTTTCTTAGTTAAAATAGGGAAAATAATAACAGTAGTAAAAAAAATAAGAACTGTAAAAATAAACGAAAACATAGTGCTAAAATTAACAAGTTGTTCATATTCAGTTATTAGCTTCCAAGGACAAAACCAGGTACAATATGAAGGAGAAAATGATGCAAGAGAAGTTAAAATAATTGCTAATAAAAAAGCAAAATTTAAATAACGAATATTTTTAAATTTTTCCGGAATATTGATAAATTTTCTTTTAAATATTCTTGAAGAACACTCATCCCATCCACCATAAAAACATACCCAGGAGCAAAATCCTCTACCCACAGTTAAACAAGATAATATAAAAATAACAACCATAGCATAAAATGCTGCAAAATGTCCTGTTAATCTAGCTGGAAAAATAAGTATCTTTTCTAAAAAATAAGGTAATATGACCATCGGAATAACAATATGACAGAAAGGTGTCTCATTTAAGAATATTTCTTTATAACTTAAAAACATAGTACCTCTCTCTTCAATAAGCATAGCTATAAAAGTTGGGAAGAAAGTAGCAGCACTGAAAATAAACAAAATTCTCCTATATTTTGAAATTTCGCCAGTTTGAATAATCTTAAAAAAAAGATAGAATAAAAAAAGTATTACTAAAATCCCAGATAATTTTGAAATATTATCATTTGCATTAAAAAGATTAAAGAAAAACAGAAGGATTAGCATGAGTAAAAAAATAATAATTTTTGCTAATAGATTATAACTGGGAACTTCCCTATTTATTTTTATATTTTCTTTCTTTATTTCTTTCATGATTTCATCCTCAATAAACTTTTATTGTTTTTTCTAAAAATAAAATAAAATTTAATTAAATCTTCCAATACTATAATTATTTAAACCTGACACTAATTAAATAAAATAATCCCTCAAATAGAAAAAAATAAACCCCAATAATGAACATAGCTACTCTTGAAATAAATTGTAAATTATTTTTTACCTCTTCTTTCTTTTCTTTCCATAAATTATTTAATAAACCAGTTAATAATAAAGGTAAAAGAAATATTGTTGTTCCCAAAAAGAAAGAAAAAAAGTAAAGTATTCCAGAAAAAATTGACTGTGTAACACTATTGCTAGAAAATGTAAAAACCCTTGTTATTGCAAAGATAAAAGGTGAACAAATATTTAAACCTGCAAGAAATCCTAATATAAATGAATATAATCTTTCATTGTTAAGATTAATATTTTTTCTTAAAAAGATGATAGGAAATTTTAAAAAACATCTATTATTTTTTAACCTATCCTTTTTATTATCATCTTCAAATTTAATTAAATCCTCTTTCAAAAATAAAAACTTAATGCTATTTGTTATAAAAAGTAAACCTATCAAAACCCAAGATAATCTTTTTAATAAAATCTGAACTTTTGGATCAACATAACCAAGTAAATAGTAACCTGAAATCCCTACTATGCCACCAACTGATAAATAAGAAATTAATCTTCCAAAAATAAATAAAATCCATTTAATACTACTATCCTTTAGACCTTTTATTTGAGATAATAAAAATGGTAATAACACTGGATAACAGCTCATTATGCAAGAAGTTCCTGTTGATAATCCTACTAAAAATCCTTCTATATAAAACATTTTTTCTCCTTTTTAATTAATTTTTATTCTTTTAAATATTATTTTTTAATAAATTTTTTTATTAATTTTTTATTCCTTAATTGTATATTTAAATATTTATTATCTTAAATTTTGAATACTTTTTTATCCTTTTAATCTTCATATTTTTGTAAAATTTTCTTTGCAACTTTTGCATGTTTTGAGTCAGGAGCAACTGCAATACAATCTTTCAATGCTTTTATTCCTTCTTTTAATTTCTTTTGAAATATTCTAAGTCTACCAAGAATCAGATAGTATTGAGCTTTAGATGTATTTGAAATAGATGAAAACTTTGAATAAATATAATTTAGATCTTCTTCAATAACTTTTTCTCTTGAAAATGGAGTAGATTCAGTAATAGAAATCCCATTTTCTGCTCTTAAAAATCTTAAAATTAAGTTATCTTTATCATTTTTAACAGATTCATCAAGCAGTTTAAAACCTTCACTTAGCTTCATAGATGCACCTATTAAATTATTTTTCATTGCAAGTGCATTACCTACAAGTGTCACAGAACTTCCTAAGTATCCCATTGCTAAATATTTATATTTAGTTCCTTTATATTTAGATAATGTAGATACAGCTAATTCTGAATATTTTGGGGAATTATTAATAGCTAAGTTATGATATGCAATACCTGTATATAAAATTGAATTTTCATCAACTAAATCCTTATATTTATCAATAATTGCAAGTAATTCTTTTTCATCTTCAGTTTCAATAATTTTACTTATAATATTTAATTCATCATTTGAATTATCAGCTGAAATATTTAAAGATAACAAAATCGAATTTACAAATAAAAGTAAAAAAACAGATATAAAAAAAATAAAATAATTTTGAAAAAAATTTTTTCTCATTTTTCAACTCCTTAAAAAATTATTTTAATCATAAAAGTTATCAAAACAATAGATTAAATTTAAGCTTTAATAAATAGGGAAAAAGTATTATTTTTTAAAAATCATACTTAAGGTTGAGACAAAATTTTATTAATTAAATCAACTTTATGTTTAGAATCTGTTTTTTTATAGATATTAGTAATATGAGTTTTTACAGTTGCTATTGATATAGAAAGTTCATTTGAAATCTCTTTATAGCTTTTACCTTTAATTAAAAGAATTAATATCTCTTTTTCCCTTTCAGTAAGATTAAAACTTTTTAATTTTGATAAAAGCTTTTCATTTTTATTATTTAGCTCATCAATTTTCATAGAATAATTATTCAAAGAGTATTTATTAAATGGTTTGTTAAAACTAGATATTTTGTTTAACTTAATTATTTCTAAAATATATATTATTGACCACAATACAAAAAATATGGGAAAAAATCTAATACCAATCTTAGAAATAAAATTAAATGGAAAAATATTAAATCCTGAAAAAAGATCAAAAAAGAATAAAGGCAAAAATATCAAAGAAAGCTTTGCAATTTTTTTAATATATATTTCCCAAAAATTAAGACCTGTAAAATTATTTTTAGAAGAAATATTGTTTTCTGTTAAATTATTACTTTCATTCTTGTGTTTATATTTTAAAAATCTTATTCTAAATATAAGTAAACCTCTTAAACAAGTAAAGGCAATTATAAAAAAATAAATAAAGTATACAGAAATAAAAATTAAAGAATTAAACTTATCTATTATATAAAAAAATATTATTAATAAAAATAACAACAAAGAAATAAATAAGATAAATTTTAAAAAATTTTTAAATTTACTTTTATCTTCTGAAAGAATTAAAGCAAAATTTGGTATAGCAAAGATACCAAGACATACCCCAGCCATAGAAAAAATATTAAAAATTGTTTCTAAAATTTTGTTTTCAATATTCAATAAAGAATAAATAGTAGAACCAAACATTAATAAAAAAAATGAAAATATCATTAGAAAATGGGCACTTTCAATATCTTTATTTTCAATTGTAATCAAAGTTTTAAAAGCAGAAACTAAAACTGTTGTAAAAGTAATAGTATAACATAAAAACCAATAAATTATTTTAATAAAAGAAATCATAAATTATTCTATCTCAAGTTTTACTGTATTTAATGCTTTTTTAACGCAATCAATAAGGTACTCTTTATCTTTATGAGCCCCAATTATACTTCCAGCTTTTGTTACATTGTTATATGGAATAAATACTTTATCACCAATATTCCTATAAATTATAACATCTTTTATAGTAGGAATCATCTTAGCTTCATAAACACCTTTAATTTTTTTTAAGATTCCTTCTTTTTGGGGTAAAATACCCATTTCAAGAGACCATATATTCCATTTAGGACTTAAATCTGACGGTGGATTTCCTGTATGAACATCTATAATATTTTTCATAAGATTAACACCTGTTGAATATGGGTAAGTATGGGTTGACATAAATCCACCTGATAATCTTGAAGCAAGCTCAGATACAAAACCTTTAGCTACTTTTTTACCATTTGGATCTATTATATATTTAGTAAAAATATCTCCTTTGGCAGCACCTATATCTATATCTACAGCTTTAATTCCATCTATAAAAGCTTTAACTCCAGCATCTATAAGCTCTTCATCTATATCTGCAGGCATAAGATGACCATGTTCAACAAAATATGGTGGTTCTTGAATATATCTTATAGCAACACCTGTTATATTTACTTTTCTATCATAAATAATAGCATCAATAGATAATTCTAATGCATTACTAAATTCTTCAATCAATATTTTTCCATCTTTGCTTAAATTAATAACCTCATCAAAAAGATCTTTTTTTGAAAGGACTTCATCATTTATAAAATAAACTCCTCTTGCACCCATTGAAGTTGATGGTTTAACAACTGCTCCATTTGGAAAAAGCCTTTTATTTTTAATACCATCTATAATCTTATCAAATTCTTCTTTACTATTTGCTACTGTAAAATCTACCTGGTTTACCTTTTTTTCTTTTAGAAAATTTCTTAATTTAACTTTATTAGTAGTTATCAATGCTTTATCATAAGATATAGCATATAAATTTAACTTTTCAGCTATAGCTGAAACAGTCCTTGAAGCATCAGTCCCAACTGTTAAAACACCATAGATACTATATTTTTTAGAAAGATCATAAGCTAAATCTGAAGCTTTCTCCTCATCTAAAGTTGAACAAATAACTTTATTAACAAAGTTATAAGAAAAAGCAGGTGCTTTTTCATTATAATCAAAAACTATAGGTATAAAACCCATTTCATATGCTTGATTTATTACTGGAATTTGAAGAATCCCACCACCAATTATAATAATATACTTATCCATATTTTTATAAAATTATCCTTTTATTTTAATATTTGAAAAGTAAATTAATATTTTAAAAGTAAATTGAAAAATTATTATTAACAAATCTATTTTTATTTATAAAGCAGCTAAAGCTAAAGCTATTGAATTTAATTTAGTTTGAGCATCATCAGCTCTAGAAAGTAAAATAATTGGTGCTTTTGATCCAACAATAACACCACCATTTTTAAATCCAGTTGCATAAATTATACCTTTTGCACACATATTTGCTGCTTCTATATTTGGTGCAACTATAATATCAGCTTCACCAGCAATCGGAGATTTTATCCCTTTCATTTCTGCTGCCTTTTTCGATATTGCATTATCAAAGCCAAAAGGCCCATCTATTAAACCACCTTTAATATCCCCTCTCTCAGCCATTTTTGCTATTATTGCTGCATCAATTGTAGATTGCATTTTGGAAGATGGGATCTCAACAGCAGAAACAAGAGCTATTTTAGGATTTTGAATACCAATTTTATTATAAAAATTTATAGCATTTTTAATAATAGAGATTTTTTCTTCTATTGTTGGCAAAATGTTTAAACCACCATCAGTAATACCAAGTAACCTGTTTTCCCACTCTATACAAGCTATATGAGAAAGAAAACCAGGTTCAACTCTCAAACCAAACTCCTTATCAAGAACCTTTTTAAGTAAAGTACCTGTAGGAACTGTGCCTTTCATTATAAGATCAACTTTATTGTCTCTAAAAAATTCACAAACTTTTTGAGCTTTTAAAGAATCATCTTTTTCATCAATTATTTCAAAATCTGATAAATCATAACCTAAATCTTTTATAACCTTTGATCCTTTTTCCTTATCTCCTACTAAAACAAACTTTGCAATTTTACTATCAATAGCTTCTTTTGCAGCAATTATTACTTCATCTTTTTCACATCCTGCAATTGCAATAGTTTTTAAGTTAGTTGATTTTATTTTCTCAAATAGATCTTTAAAAACCATAATAACTCCTTTAATTTATTACTAAAAAATAAAATAATTAACTAATTTAATTAAAATTAGTGTTAAATAAAAAATTAAGATTTATTAAAATAAAAAATTTATAAAAAATCAAAACTAAAAAATTATGTAAAAAATTAAAAATAAATTTCTTAGAAATATTAATTAATTTATAAAAAAAATCAAAATTTAATTTTATAAGGTATTTTTACCGATAAAATTAAAAAAATTACAAAATTTGATAAATTAATTTTTTGAATTATTATATAGAATAATAACAGGATATAATATGCTTGAATTTTTTAACTTTATAACTTTATCAAGAGGTGGCTATATAATAGATACTGGGGAAAATGGTTACATTCAGGTAGGATCTCCTCCTGAAACCATTAAAGATTCTATGTTAATGGAGAAAGGGGTTCCTCAAATTTTTGTTATAACAAATAAAATGTTTGATTGGTTAAAAGGAATAAGTTTAGCAGAAATAGAATTTCCGATCTATTATAATTTTTTTATTAAAAAAAGAAAAACTATTATTATTTGTGAAGAATATCAAAAGGCAAGAATCTTAAAAGTACTTCAAGAAGCACTTTTTGGTCCAGAAAAGCTTGATATAAAATCAGATTATGAAATTAATTTTTCAAAATATCCACCACCTGATATTAGAAAAGAAATGAATTATTTTAGAAATAATCTTAAATTTGAAGATGTTTTAGAATTTGGGTTATTTGTAAATAATAAATATGTTTATAAAAACATAATTATAGAAAAATATAATAATGAAGCTTTTAATTTTTATAAGGATGAAAAACTTTTTGCTAGAGTTCCAAGCAACATTAATTATCAAATTCAATATAAACTAGGAGAAAGATTAAAAGAACCCTACATGCCCCCATTATTCGGGGTTACATGTCTTGGACCAAGTCATGGATTTGATCCAACAGAAAATACTTCTGGTTATATTATTTGGCTTAATCATAATGGAATAATGGTTGACCCACCAGTCAACTCAACCGAATGGCTTGAAGATTCAAATGTAAATCCAAAATTAATAGATTCTATAATACTTACTCACTGTCATGCTGACCATGATGCTGGAACATTTCAAAAAATTTTAAGAGAAGAAAAAGTAACAATTTATACAACAAAAACAGTAATCAATAGCTTTTTAAGAAAATATTCATCTTTAACAGGTTATAAAGAAGAGGATCTAGCAAAACTTTTTAATTTTTATGAGGTAAAGATTGGTATACCTTTCTTTATACATGCTGCAAGATTTGAAATGTTTTATACCCTTCATTCAATTCCAACTTTAGGTTTTAAAATAAACTTTCAAGATCAAACTTTTGTTTATTCTTCAGATCATAATAATGACCCTACTTTACATAAAAAATTACTTGATGAAGGAATAATTACAAAAGAAAGATATGATGAACTTTCAAACTTTCCTTGGGATTGTAAAGTTATATATCATGAAGCTGGTATACCCCCTCTTCATACACCAGTCAAATATTTAAATTCATTACCTGAAAAATTACAGAAAAAGATAGTTGTTTATCATATTGCGAAAAAAGATTTTCCTCAGGAAACAAAGCTTACTTTAGCTAAATTTGGTATAGAAAATACTTTAACTTTTCCAACTACTCCTCCAGAATTTGAAAAATACTACACTATATTAAATGTATTAAATCATGCTGATATTTTTGAAGGTATTTCTATTAAAAAAGTTCTTCAATTCATAACAATAATAAATATTGAGAAGTTTAAAAAAGGCCAACAAATAGTCAAAAAAGGAACGATGGGGGATAAATTTTATTTTATACTTTCTGGGAATGTCTCTATACCAGATGAAAGTTTAAAACAGAAGAAAATCTATTCGACTTATGAATATTTCGGAGAAGTTTCACTTCTAAATAATACTGTAAGAGCAGCAGATGTTTATGCAGAAACAGATGTCATTTTATTAACTATAGAAAAAGAGAAATTCTTAAGCTTTATTTCAGGAACTCCATATGATCTAATATTAAGAAGATTAAGTAGAATAAGAAGTCCTGAAACCTGGAATCTTCTTTCCACAAGTAACCTCTTTAAATATTGCACATCTTCTCAAAAAACATGGCTTGAGTCCTTATTTATACCTTATGTAAAAACCGGTGAAGGTTATCTTATTAAAAAAGGAGAACCGATTGAATTTATATATATAATAAGTGAAGGAGAAGTTTTCTGCGATATAAATGGAAAAATTAAAAAACTTGGTTATGGAGATTATGTAGGCAAATTAAAAGATATATATGAGAAAAAACCTTCACAATATGATTATTACTATACATCAGATGTTTTTCTCTATTCAATACCAGCAAAAGATATGTATCAATTCTTAAACAAAAATCCAGGAATTATGATGAAATTAGATTCAGAACTCGACTACTAAAATTTAAAAGAATAAAATCTTAAATTAAAAAAACTTTTATATCACCAAATATAGTAAGAGATTCAAACACAATTTTTTTGCTTTTTACTATGCTTCCTAATGATTTTAATTCATCATCTACTTTTATGCTTCCAAATATAACCTTTGAATTATCAACAAAAGAATACTCATTAAAAATTTCTTTTTTTATATAAATCTTCGTATCACCAAAAATATTTAACCCATTAATGTTTATAGTATCTTTTGATGAATAAAAATTATTAATCTTAAAATTTGAATCCCCAAAAATATTTAAAAAATTTATTCCATTTAACTCAGAGTTATCTATCTCTTTTTCTGTACTACTAAAAATATTTACTGTATTTATACAACTTTTATCATTTGAAATGTTTAAAGAAAACCTTGAATTTTTAAATTTGGATATGCCAAAAATTATAACTATACCTAAATAGATAAAAAATATAGCAAAGTATATTTTAAATAAATTAAATCCAATATTTAATATTTCCAAATTCTTTAGGATTAAAAGAACACCAAGAGATATAAAAAGTAAAGCAAAAAAAATTGAATGAATATTTCTTGATATTAGGTTAAAACCAATTAAAACAAAAATAATTGGCCAAAAACTCCAAATTGAAATATTTTCATTAATTATATTTAAACTCTGCAATAGAAAAAAAACTCCAATCAAAATAATTATAATGCCCCATAACAAAGATTTATTATTGATCATATTTTCCTCCAAAAATTAAATTTATGAAATTAATACAATTGAAATTCTACCTTTACATTCCTTTTAATAATAAAGCAATATAACAAAAAATCAAGTAAGAAACAATAAAATAATAAAATGATACAATAAAATATGATATATTAGGATAAGAAATAATAAAGAAAAATAGAATAAAATAAATTAAAATATATTAATTCGATTTAAATATTTTTTAAATTATATTTTTTAGCATATCAATTTTATGATTTGGAATAGAGCATATAGCTATTCTTAATCCATCTATAGATGGAACGAAAAATACACCTTTTTTTTCAAGATCTTCGTAATATTTTTCAATATCGAATTTATTTTGATCTTTTGATTTTTTATAAGTTACAAAAAAACCATCATCATGCCTATAATAAACATATCCAAGATTATTTAAAACTTTCAATAAATTTTCTCTTCTTAGGTAAAGTTTCTTTTTAAGGTTTTTTTGTTCTTCTTTAAGATTAATAATATATTGGGGATCTGAAAATTTTTCAACAATATAATATCCTAAATGGTTTATTGAACCAGTAGAAGCTCTTGAAGAAAAAGAATATTTCTCTTCAAAAATCTTATGATCCTCTTCCTTTTGTGAATACAATATGCAAGCACCTGTTCTTAATCCATATAAACCACAAGATTTTGAAAGTGAATATCCCATTAAAATAGTGTCAAAAGGATTGTCTATAATATAATTTTCATCTTTATTCTTATTTATAATATTACTTTTACTTTCATCTTCAATTATTTTTTTATTTTCATTTTTTTGCGAAATAAAAAATTTAATTAGATCTTTTACTTTGAAATCAGTAAAATCAATATAAGCTAAATCAAGAAATAAAATTATCTTGAGTTTTTCATTGCTATTTGAATTAAAATTTGTATTATTTAATTTTATTTCATTAAATATTTTATAAAGCTCAAGTAATTCTTTATCATTTAAAGATAATCCTGTAGGATTTGATGCTGGAGTATTTAAAAGAAAAAATATCTTCTTATAATTATTTTTTATAAGTTTATCTTTTATATTTTTTCTAATATTGTCAAAATTTATCTCTTTTTCTCCTATATCAAATGGGCAAATATAGTTCATTTTCAAACCAATTTCTTCCATAACATTTTGATAAGGACCCCAGAAAGGATACAAAGCTATAATTAATGTTTCTTCATCACAAAAATTATGAACTGAGTGATGAATAGCTCCAAGTCCCCCAGAAACTGGTGCACAACTAAAAATTTTATTGAAATTATCTAATTCATTTAATGATGTTAAATTCATTATACCATCGAAGAAATTTTTATTTGAAACCATTGGAGAATAAGAAAAAACATCTCTATAATCTATATTTTGAAAAATTTTTTTGATTGTTTCAAAAATATAAAGTTTTTCATCCTCATCATAAAACATCCCAATAGTACCATCAATCGTATTATCATTACCATATTTTTTTTTATATTCTTTTGCTTTTGCAGCTATTACTGTAATTCTATCTGATGAAATTTTTTGTCTAGAAAAACTATTTAATAAATTATCAAACATAATTTCTCCTTAACACAATATCAATTAAATAAAATAATTAATATAAAAATTTATTTAATATTAATAAATAGTAAAATTTAATTAACTATTTATCTCTTTAAGACTATAACATTTTAAATTTTTTAGTCAAAAAGCAAAACGATTTTTAATTTTGAGTTTTTATTAAAAAGAAAATAATAAAATTTAATCTAATAAATTTTATTTTCTTCAAAAACTTTTTTTAAGCATATTTCAATTTTTTCATTTAAATCATAATAAATATACTTAATATCATTTACTTTATATGTTTCAATTTCCTCTTCTATTCCTTTTAATCTGACTTTTTTCATTTGCTCATATTCTATAAATTCTGAAATTTTTTCAAAAGTTGATTTCGATATTAGTATATCAGTTTCAAATAATTTATTTAGTTGTTCTATTCTAGATGCACAATTCACAGTATGTCCTATAACAGTATATTCCATCCTTTTTTCTGAACCAATATTTCCCGCAACTACAAGACCAGAATCTATGCCTATCCTAAAATGTAATTCTGGATAATTTCTCTTTTTATTATATTCATTCAAAATTTTAAGTGCTTTTTTCATAGTTATAGCAGCAAGAATTGAATTAAGTTCTTTTTTTTCATCATCAATAGGAGCTCCAAATATAGCCATTATTGCATCCCCTATAAACTTATCTAGAGTTCCATTAAAATAAAAAATTATCTCTATCATAATTGAAAAAAATTTATTTAATAAATCAACTACTTGATCTGGTTTTAAACTTTCTGAAATCTTTGTAAAATCTTTTAAATCACAAAAAAGAATTGTGACAAATCTTTTTTCATTTATAATTTTGTACTCATTTTTCATGAGCACTTCTACAACCTGCATAGACACATATCGTGAAAACATATTTTTAACATAATTGAATTCTGATTCCTTTTTTAATTTTTCAACTTCTGCTATAATAGATTGTCTCATAACAAATCTATATCTTTCTGCAATATAATATTGAATAAAACCTAAAATAAGCATAAATACTAAATTAACATAGATACTAAGAAGGCTTACTTTTTCTGAAATATAAGCTTCCTGCAAAATACCAAATTTAACATTTTTAGTTATAATTGAGATAATAATTAGCAAATTAATAAATAAAAAAACTAAAATGGTTGTAAAAATTGAAAGCTTTGATGAAAACCTTAAAGCACTTAAACCAATCAATAAATAAAAAAGTGAGAATATTGGAGTTTTATATGTTCTATAACCAAATAAGACAATAAGATTCAAAAATACAATAGCACCAAAAAGAAAATTTGAAATAAATTTAATACCATATCTATATTTTGAATTTTTTAATATATATAAATACTCTATTATACAGAATATTATAAAAAGTGGTATAGTTATACTAAAAGCTAATAAAGCAATTTTGGTTATTTGTTTTCTAGAAATAAAAATTATTGCACCCCCTGCAATAGATATAAAAATCATAAAAACTAAAGCTATCCTTTCGCCCTTTGATTCTTCAAATTTCATCATCTCATTTAAACTAACAAAATGTTTTTCCATAAAAACTCCAATAATAAATTATTAAATATTTTTTTAATTTATTAATTATTAACATATTATTTATTATAATATAAATATTTATATTTTCTACATAAAAGAGTTTAAAAGTTTTATAATTTTTCTGATTATAAAGATCTTTTTTAACTATTTTTAATTATGATATTTTATAATTTAATAATATAAAATTTAATAATATCTAAAATTTTTATTTTATATTTTTAAATTTTTAATTATAATTTTTTATAGAAAAGATGGAGTAAAATATGATTGATAAAAATCAAAATTATGTTACTCAAAATATAGAAGATAAAATTATAGAAGAAATAAAAAATAGTTTTTTTTATTATTTAAAAGTATATCTAACAAATAGGGATTTTAATGAAGTAAAAAAATTATTCAGCCCTAATTTTAGAGGATTTGGAACTGGTTTTGATGAAGTTATTACCGATATTGATAAAGCTATTTTACTTTATAAAAGAGATATTGAAGAGTTACCAGATCCTATTCAATATGAAATTTTAAGTTTACATATTGATAGCCCTTTTAATAATATTGGAATAGTATGGTGTAAATTTAATGTAAGATTAAGTATTTCAAAACAGGAAGTGAAGTTAAATAATCTTAGATTAAGTATGGTATGGATTAAAAATAATGATAAATGGTACATAGAACATATGCATATTTCACTTCCAACAGCTGCTCATGGTGAAGAAGAAGCATATCCTATTAAAGAGATAGAGGATAGAAATAAAGTTCTCCAAAAATTAGTTGATGAAAAAACTGAAGAACTTAAACAAGCAAATCTAGAATTAGAAAAAATAGCTGTCACAGATAAATTAACAGGATTAAATAATAGATCTAATTTAGAAAAATTTTTAATTTCTGAACTTGAAAGATCAACTCGTTATAATAGACCATTTTCTATAATCATGATAGATATCGATCATTTTAAAGAAACAAATGATAAATTTGGTCATATAGTTGGAGATAAAGTTTTACAACAATTTTCAAAATTAATTTATGAAAATTTAAGAAAAAGCGATATATGTGGCAGATGGGGTGGAGAAGAATTTATAATAATATGCCCTGAGACAGATATCGATGGAGCATATTTATTAGCTGATAAATTAAGAAAAATAATAGAAAAAAATGATTTTAATATAGTGCATTTTAAAACAGCTTCTTTTGGAGTTACATCTTTTAATAAAAATGATAATTATGAAACTATAATAGAAAGAGTTGATAAAGCTCTATATGAAGCCAAAAATAGTGGGAGAAATAAGGTAGTAAAAGTTGAATAATATATCGAAGTTTTTTAAATATAACCTACTAAATAACCTTTAGGATCATCGATTTCTGTTCAATGGAAGAAACCCAATTTGACACTATCTTTTAATGGCTTTATATAACACATCTCACCTTCCATATTTTTTCCTGTTCCAAATGTAATCATTTTATCTGGTAAATCTAGCCATTGGTTTTTCTATGCAAATAAAAATTGTAATATTTGAAACATCTTCTGTAAATGATTTAAAAAAGTCAATTATTTCTTTCTTAATTTTAAACTCCTCTATTTTTAATCTCCTCTATCAAATTAATTAGGTTTAATTTATAAATAACTCATACAACTACAGTTGAATTTTAAAATAAAAATTATTTAAGGTGCATTTGTCGCATATTTTAAGGCATGATTTGTCTGGTCATAATAGCTTATATGAATATAACCATTATTATCTATTGAAATAGAGACAAAAAACCCTACATTACCGATTGAATCCAGAGCATGTGTACTCCATGAACCGGATTCATTTGCCACATATTTTAAGTCAATACTAGAATCATCATAATAAGCAATATGTATTCTATTGTTACTGTCAATTGCTATTGAAGTATATTGCCCAACTATATTTTCACTATCATCTACAGTTTGAGAAATCCATGAACCAGTTGAATTTGAAATATATTTCAATTTTTTACTAGTATTATCATAATAACTGATATGAACTTTATTGTTACTATCTATAGCTATTGAATTGTACTGACCAACATCTCCTGCATTATCAATAGTCTGAGTTACCCACGAACCATTTGAGTTTGTTATATATTTTAAGTTAGAATTTGAACTATCATAATAACTAATATGAACTTTATTATTACTATCTATAGCTATTGAATTATGCCAACCAACATCACCTGGATCATTATCGATAGTCTGAGGCTCCCATGAACCATTTGAGTTTGTTATATATTTTAAGTTATAATCTGAACTATCATAATAACTAATATGAACTTTATTATTTGAATCAACAGCAATAGAGGTATAGTTATTACAACTTGAATCCAGAATTTCTGGTACCCAATTCCCTGTTTTATTCGTTATATACTTAAGGCACTTATTAGTCATATCAATATAGCTTATATGAATATAACCATAGCTATCTATTGTGATATCACAGAAATTGCCAACATCATTGTTTGAATCTAAAGTTTGGTAATTCCATGTACCACTTGCATTTGTTCCATATTTTAAATCTCTATTTGTAGAATCAAAATAACAGATATGAATTTTATTATTTCTATCTATTGCTATTGAAGTACTCTGTGAAATATTTGAAGATGAATCAAGACTAAAGGTTCTCCAGATTTTGTATAATACACTATTTATTGGAGAATCAATAAAACCAGATTTATATGCCATCGCTTTCAATGTAACGGTCGATGATATATTTATTGGTCCTGAATAGATTGTACCATGGCTTGATGAAGGATTAGATCCATCTATTGTATATCTGATAGTAGCACCTGGAGTTGTAGTAGAAATTGTCACCTTATCCTTCAAAGTCACATCTTGAAAGGGGGCTTTTCTTTGAACATAATACAGGGATGTATGCCCAAAGGCAAAAAGATAGGTGCCATCAGAGATTAGAAAGTTAAAGCTTCCCAATTTTGAAATAGCAAGAGCCTCAGATTTTAGCGTATAATAAATTTCTGAAAGACTCTCTAATTTAGCAATCTTCCCAAGCAGGTAGCAAAAAGCATATTCCGAATCGGTGTGACCTTCTGGCTTAAAGGAATTTAAGGGAAAAGATTTGATAACAGTTACCGTTCCATTGTGTGCAAAGCTCCAATAGAAAAGCTCCAATAGAAAAATCGATATCAACCTTATTGTTTGATGATACCCATAAAAGTTGGCACAATGTCCTCTACCTCCCTATGATATTTTGAGTGATCCTAACATATTATTGGTAATACTTCCACTCCTCTTTTAAGAATTATAATTCTTATTTTCTTAAATGTCTTTTAGTTAAAAAAAAGAGTTTTTTATCAAAGGATCCAAAAAAAAATTTGACATCTTCTTTAAAGGTTGCAAGGTAGTGTTTATAATTCTTGTCTAGCTACAATTAGTAAACGGCACATCTTTCGTTCGGTTTCTATATACTCTTCTATCCTTTGTTAAACGGATTGAGGTAAAAGGTTATGGATGCAAAAAAATTAAATTAAAAATTACACAAGCAATTAAAATGCTCTATATCTTTTTCCTTTAGTGAATCTAAAATAATCCTTACACACTCTTCTATTTCTTTTATATCGGGAAATTTATGAGCATGTTCAGGATCTTCTTCATGAGAATA